>JAGHGS010000118.1 GCA_017888105.1 Bacilli bacterium | reverse complement strand
ATTCAAGTATATAAAAATATTATTATTAAAAATAAAAAATTAACTACTATTAGATTAATTAGTATTATTTTATTAATTTTAGGCATTATTGGTACAGCTATTTTTTTAGTTTATTATGTTCGTCATCATGTTGATAATTATGTATTATTTTTAATAATACTAAGTGTTACTATTATTGCTTTGTTAATAAATGTAGTTTATAGTAGGAGTTATAAGAATGATATTGTTAAAAAAGCAATTGAAAGTTATGATCCTAATTTGCGTTATTCTCCTCGTCAAGGGATTAGTAGAGAAAAGTATCAATTTGCTAATTTTGAGAAATTTGATAAATTTCGTAGCGAAGATTTAATAGAGGGAACAATTTTAAATCAGGAATTTGTTATGTCAGATGTTCGTACTTCTAATGTAAGCCATGATGAAGATCGTAGAGAAACAACGATATTTGAAGGAGCAGTCGCATATGTCAATTTAAATAAAAATATTAATTGCTTTATTTATATCATTGATAATAAATTAAAATTATTTAATAACGATTATCATATGACGATTGATAATGAAGCTTTTGAAAAAAAATATGACGTTTATAGTGATAATCAAGTGTTAGCCATGAGAATATTAACATCATCTGTAACTAATTCTATATTGGATTTAGAAAAGAAAACAGGAATTTATACAGAAATAAAAATATATCATGATATTGTTTATTTTCGATTTTATACAGGTAATATGTTTCATCCGATAATTTTTAATGCCGGTTTAGAGGCAAAAAATTTAGCTTTTTCTATTCAACTATTAATGAGTATAAAAGATATTATGAGTAATATTTTAACAGCGATGATAGAGGTGACGAATTAAAATGGATACATTATTATTGATTTTGATAGCTTTTGTTTTATTGATCATTATTTACTTAATTTATGCTATTAATAAATTTGTTTATTTGAAGAAGAGAATAGAAAGATCAAAAGCTACTATAGATGTTTTCTTAAAAGAAAGATTTGACTTAATTCCTAATTTAGTAGAATGTGTTAAGGGATATATGAATTATGAATCAAATACTTTAGAACACATTACTAATTTAAGAAATAGTTTTAGAGAGCAAGTTAGTGAAGATGCAGGAAATCAATTAAATCAATACTATAAAGGACTTTTAGCAACTGTTGAAAAATATCCAGAATTAAAGGCTAGTGAAAGTTTTATGAATTTACAGAAAAATTTAGAAAAAATTGAGAGTGAAATAGCTGCGGCTAGAAGAATTTATATTAATGATATTACAAATTTTAATACTAAAGTCTCTAGTTTTCCATCTAATTTGATAGCTAAAATATTTCATTATAAAGAATTTTCCTATCCTCTTTTTGAAACTGAGGAAATCAAAATTCAATTTTAATTTGTTATATAATTTTAATTATATAAAATATTTTTTAGGAGGTGTAAAATGTTTCAATTTGTTAAATGGGTAATCTTAGTATTTGGAGTGGGAGCATTACTTTTATATTTTATTTATGATTTAGCTGTTATTCCATTTATTTTAGGGCTTACTGCAAGTATTACTAAAATTGTGCTTGCAAATAAGGGTTATAAGAGCCCAATTGCAACTATTGGAAGTTACTGTGGGGTAGTTGCAGTTGTTATATCATTAATACAAATTATTTTATAGAAGGAAGGAAGAAATATGACGTGTAAAAATTGTGGGGCATTAAATCCAGATACTAATGCGGTATGTATTAATTGCGGTGCTAAATTAAATGAGAATGCTCAGGGAGTAAATCAGGACTCAAAATTTTTTCAGGGAGTGGATGGAAACAATAGTAATGGAATAGATACATCAGGAACAAACAATGTTAATATTCCACCAGTAATGAATAATAATCAAAATGTGAATAATTTTAACTCGTTGAATACTATGAATTCAAATACGAATGTGCCTAATTATGGAGTGAATAATGCAACTAATATTAATTCGGCAAATAATAATGGAAATAAAAAATTTATTTTGATTACTATTTTAATTGTAGTGCTATTAGTTGTAGTAGCGGTTGGTTCATTCTTTATAGGAAAGTCTTTAACAAGTAATAATGATAATAATAATTCAGAAAATAATCAATCAAATGTAGATAATGCAAATGAAAATGATAATCAAAATGATGAAGATGAGTCTCGCGATTCTATAAGTGTTTCTGTTGCAGGAATTACTTACGAAATTCCAAATCAATATGAATATCAAATGGATTCAGACATGTTATTAGTTATGCCAGCTGATGAAAGTTGGGGAGTTTATTTTACTCCTATGGATGTTCCTTATACCTCAATTTTGGCAAAACAAGATGAGTTTAAGGATAATGCTACTTATTCTTTAGGTATGACTAATACGACAGTTGAAGAAACTGCTATTAATGGTTTAGATTGTGTAAAGCTTTCGGGCATTTATTTAGGGATAGATACTACTATATTGATGACAAGGTTTAATTCTACTCAATCTATAGTATCCTTAATACTTGATATAGATGGAAGCGGAGAAGCTTTAAATGTAGCAACTGATATTGTCAAAAGCGCAACTATGTCTAGAAATAGTGGTATAAATGCAATTCAAGACTTATCGGAATTAAATGGAGTTTTGAATGACTTCGTCCAATAGTAAAAAATATAATATTTTAATTGTTGGTCTAATTATTGTTATTATTATAGTCTTAATTGGTTTTATTATTGCTTTTTTTCTTCTTAATCAAGATGAAAAGAAAAAATTAGAAGATAAAACTAGAACGATTATGATGTATATTGTTGGATCTGATTTAGAAAGTGATGCGGCATTAGCGACGGCTGAATTATTAGAAATAGAAGATGCTAATGTAGATTTATCGGCTTATCAAATTGTTGTTTATATGGGTGGATCCAATACTTATTATAATAATTATGTAAATACTGGTGAGAATGCAATTTTTAGCTTAACTGAAGATGGCTTTGTAGTTGAAGAATCTTTTTCTTCTAAAAATATGGGTTCTAGTAATACTTTGAGTTACTTCATTAATTATGTTACAGATCATTATGATAGTGATGAGTATTCTCTTGTTTTTTGGGATCATGGAGGAGGGCCTCTAATTGGATATGGTCATGATGAAATAACGAATGATATTTTAACTCTAGATGAGATTTCTTTGTCTCTTTCTAATACCATTTTTAAACAAGATAATAAATTAGGGTTTATAGGATTTGATGCTTGTTTAATGGCTAGTGTTGAAATTGCTTATTTATTAGATGATTATGCTGATTATTTAATTGCTAGTCAAGAGACAGAACCCGGTTATGGATGGGACTATAGTTTTCTTGGTAATCTTACTAGTAGTAGTACTAATATAGAAATTGGTAAAGCAATTATTGATTCTTATTATAATTTTTTGGATCATTTAGAATATGATTATGATATCACTTTATCAATGTTGGATTTGAGTAAAACTTTTAAAGTAGAGGAAGAATTAAACCAATATTTTGAAGGTGCTGATCAAGTTTTATCTAGTACCAATTTTACATCTTTTGCTAGAAAAAGAAATTCTACTAAAACTTTTGGAGGATTTAATTCTAGTGCTAGTTATGATTTAGTAGATTTGTATAATATGATTGATATAATAGAATTGGGTGAAAATCAAGATTTAAAAAGGGCACTTGAAGAATTTGTTGTATATAATCGTTCCAATTTAGCACATGCGAATGGAGTGTCCATTTATTATCCTTATGCTAATAAGACTTATGGTAGTGCTTTTGTTCAAATTTATAATACTTTTGATTTTGCACCTAATTATACTTCTTATATCGAGCATTTTGCACAAATATTATTGGGTGAAAGACTTAGAAATTTGGATATTTCAGATTCAACGCCAGTTATCACTGATGAAGAAAATTATGATTTTTCTTTAGAACTTACAGAAGAAGAAGTAGATAATTATGTTGAGGCTAGTTATATTGTATTTCGAAGGACAGATGATAATTATTATGAAGCGTTATATTCTGGAACTGATGTTGATTTGGATGGAAATACTTTAAAGGCAAAGGTTCGTGATAAAGGAGTTCAAGTTTTATCTAGTAATGATGAAACTGGTAATATTAGTTTATTAGAGCAGGAAAGAACCGATGAGTATACCAATTATTTTTCACCTGTTATGTTAACTTATTTTTCTGATGATGCAGATGATTTTGAAATGGATGCTATGAGTGGATATTTGCAAATAAGAGTGTATCATGATGGAGAAATTGAGGTTATGGGTATTGTTCCAAATGAAGAACTAAATAATGTTGCACCAAAAATGTTAACCAATTTAGATGATTGGCGTACAATTCAGTTTTTAAGATATAGTTATGATATTTTAGATGAAACTGGTAATTATACTAATGATTGGGTAGGAAGTGGTACTATTACTGGTTGGGAATTATATGTTGATGAAATTGAGTCATTTGAAAAATTTAAGTTGACTGATACAGAAAACTATTATTGTGTATTTGCTATTCGAGATAGCCAAGGAAATGTAAGTTATAGTAGATTAGTAGAAATAAACTGATAAGATTATGCTAATAATTAAACTTGTGACTAAAAAATAAAGAAAAGGAAATATTTTTACTTCATGGAATATTTCTTTTATTTTGAGATTTAATAAAAATGAGCTGATAAAAAGCATGGTACTTATTATTAAACTATAGATTAAGTCTTCAAAATGAAAATAGTAAAGAGGTAGGATCATTAAAAAAATAAAGTTTAAAATAATATAAAATAAGTTATCATGATTTAGATTTTCTTTATAAATAAAGTAATATGTTACTATAAATATAAGCATAATAAATGTTAAATAAAGTATCAAACTCATAGATCCACCTCTTTACTAAATATATGTTTTGTTATAAAATAAAAGTACAGCGAGGTGATTATTATGCATTTTAATATATTAAATAAAAATGATGAACTTGTTATGTCATTGGTTCATTATTTTATTACAGAAGAAAATTATACTCCTATTGTTGTAAGAGGAGTAAAAGATGAAATTTGGTTAGAGAATTTGGATGGACCTTACCGGATTATTCGAATTAATTCGAATTATATTCATAATGATGAACAGTATAAGTTTGATTTATTTAAAACAAAAAAAGTAATGGAACAAATTAAGAAAAAAACTTTATCGATTAGTATGAATACTTTAAATATATTTTTGAATCTTGGAGATAATGTTCATATGGATGAAGATGAAAAAAATATATCATCGATTAAATTTACTGATATTGATGAAATCTTGAAAAATCAAAATATTATTCAAGTTTTTCCAAATATTAAACACAAACTTATTAAAGATAAAGAGGGTATTGACTTAATTGTTAATGTTACGAATGATATTAATGCCAAAACAGCAGAGGATAATAAAGTGTTTACCAAGATCTTTGAACCGAAAAAGATGATTGTTACTCCTATTTTAATTGCTTTATGTATTTTAGTATTTATTGCAATGTATATTTGGGGTAGAGGTAGTGAAGATGCTGTAACATTGCTTTTATTTGGGGCTAATTTTAGGCCACTCGTTCAAGCTGGGGAAGTATGGAGACTTGCTACTTCAATGTTTTTACATATTGGTCTTGTGCATTTGGTTGTTAATATGTATTCCTTGTTAATTATTGGTAGACAATTGGAAAGCTTTTTAGGAAAATGGAAATTTTTAATTGTTTATTTGGGTAGTGGTATTGTTGGTTCTCTTTTATCTGTGGTGGTTCACACTAGTATTTCGGCAGGTGCTTCTGGAGCTATTTTTGGACTTCTTGGTTCTTTACTTTATTTTGGATATCATTATCGGTTGTATTTGGGTACGGTTTTAAAAACTCAGGTTATACCAATTATTATTTTAAACTTATTAATTGGTTTTATGGTACCAGGAATTGATAATTTTTGTCATATTGGTGGTTTAGTTGGAGGATACCTATTAACGATGGCGCTTGGTGTACCAGGTAAAACTAAAAAAAGTGATCGTATTAATGGTTCTATTGTTTTAATTTTATTAGTAGCTTTTCTTAGCTATATGCTATTTGGGTATTTGAGGTAAGATATGGAAAGATTACAAAAAGTTATTGCTGATGCTGGAGTAGCTTCTAGAAGAAAAGCAGAAGAACTTATTTTGAATGGTCAAGTTCGAGTAAATGGTGAAGTGATAAAGACTTTAGGGGTAAAAGTAAGTGGAAATGATATTGTTGAAGTTCAAGGAGTAATGATTGATAGAGAAAAGGTAAAAAAGTATTATCTTTTAAATAAACCAAGAGGGGTTATTTCGAGTGTGCATGATGATAAAAATAGACCGACAGTTGTTGATTATATTGATACAGATGTGCGTATTTATCCAGTCGGGAGACTTGATTATGATACAACGGGATTAATTCTATTAACAAATGATGGAGAACTTGCTAATTTGCTCACACATCCTCGTAATAAGATCCCTAAGACTTATATTGCTAAGATTGAAGGATTACTTAATAAAGATGATATTGAACGGTTAAGAAGAGGAATCATGATTGATGGTAGGAGAGTCGTTATAGAAGATTTTAAAATTCGAGATAAAGATTTTGATAAAAAAACATCTTTAATTGAAATTACCATTATTGAGGGTAGAAATCATATTGTTAAACGAATTTTTGAATCGTTAAAACATCCAGTGATTCGTTTATCTCGAATCAAAATTGCTTTTTTGGAAATTGGTAAATTAAAAAGTGGTGAATATCGAGAACTTACTATTAAAGAAGTAAAAAAGTTGTATAGCTTGAAATAAGAATTGGAAGAGATTCTTATTTTTTTTAAAATAAAAAGAGGATTATTCCTCTTCTTTGTTGCAACCACAACTGTTTTCTTTTGAACATTCACAATTTTCGCAAGTACAGTTTTCTTCTTCATTGTTTTCTTTTTGATTTTCTTCTGTTGCTTCTTCTATACTGATTGCACTAGTAGGACATGAAGAAATCGCACTTGCTAAATCGCTACTTTCTAAATTTTCTTGGCTAATTGCATGGCTTAATCCTTCATCATTGAATTCAAAATGTTCTGGATCGATGGATACACAAGCACCACAACCAATGCAAGCTTCATCATTTACAATAATTTTTTTCATATCTAATCTCCTTATCAATACTATTATATCAAAACTTTTGAAAAAGGAAAAGATAAAGCCTTTTAAAACGAAAAAAAATATGTTATTATTATATTGAAGGATTGTGGCGATATGAAAACAAGAATGGAAAAATATTATGATGAAGAAAATAATAATATTGCTCTTAGACAGCAAAAGAATGTAAGTCTTTATGAAAACATTGATGATTATGAAGTAGATGATTATAAAATACAGACGAATGCAACAGTTCTTGATAATAATGCAAAGAATATTGATGTAGAAAAAATCAAGAAAATATTGGATACGAAATATAATCAACAACCAAAAAGAAGAAGTATTGTCGTGGATCATGAGGAATATCCAGATCCTGATATTAGTTTAGATGAAACAAGGGAGTATGATATTAATGCTATTTTAGAGCGTGCTCGTAGTGAAAAAGAAGTTGATTATGAAAAAGAAAGACTTAAAAAAATACGGGATACGCAATATGATATTTTAAATAGTTTAAGTATCGAAGGGGAAGAAAAAGAAGAGGATAAAGAAGAAAATAATGAGTTAATGGATTTAATTAATACGATAACTGCTAAGGAATTAGAAGTTAAAAGTACAAAAAAAGAATCCGGTTTAGATCCTCTTGACATATTGACGGATTTAAAAGGTAGTGATGATACGGTAGTAGTTGATGGGATTCATGAGGAAAGTGAAAGTGTTGGAGAGACATCACCAATTATGTCACTAGAAGAAGCTGATAAAATTAAACCATCTATTTTGGAGAGTAAGACACAAGATCTTACTAGTACTTTACAGTTTACCCAAAGTGATTTTGATGATTTTAATGATCTCAAAAAAGAAGTGAAATCAAGTCGAGCTTTAATTTATATTATTATTGTAATCGTAAGTCTTATTTTGATAGCGGGTATTATTATATTTTTGAATAATTTTTTAAATCTTTCTTTATTTTAATGCATATATTTTAATATGAGAAATCGTTTTAAAAGTAAACATTTATCACATGGTAAAAAATTAAATAAAATAATTTTTATAACAATTATTTTGATTTTCTTATTTACCTTTTTTTTATTATCTAATTTTGTGCAACAAATGGATCATTCTTTAATTCAAATTAGTACAAATGAAATTTCAAGAGTTACTTATCGTTTTATTACGGATGAATTGAATGGAAGCGTTTTTAATGAAACGAATTTGGATCATATTTTGATTTTAGAACAAAATCAACAGGGAGAAATATTATATGTTGATTTTAACTTGGATCAAGCGTATCAAGTTTTAGATCAAGTCTCTTCTATTTTAACTCATTCCTTTGATCAACTAGAAAGTGGTAATGTATCGGTTCAGTATTTGGATTCGGATTTATCACATGAACTTGGAAGTATGGTGTTGTCAATTCCGATTGGAAACTCTTTTAAACATATGTATTTTTATAATTTTGGACCTCGAATTCCGGTTCGAATTAATTTTGTGGGATCGGTTCTTACTAATTTGAAAACAAAAGTAACGGATTATGGGCTTAATAATGCGTTGGTGGAACTTTTTGTTTATATTGAATTTAAAACGCAAATTCTTACTCCGTTTGATGTAGAGGAAATTACTTTAAAGTATGATGCAGTGATTGCTTCGATGATGATTGAAGGAAAAGTTCCAAGTGTTTATGGTGGGGTTATTGAAAAGGATAGTACGATTTATTCGAAAGATATCAAATCATGAAAAAAGTTGTTATTTCTAACAACTTTGATATTCTTATTGGTAGCGACGGAGGGGATCGAACCCCCGACCTACCGGGTATGAACCGGTCGCTCTAGCCAGCTGAGCTACATCGCCATTTATTTGAAGCAATAATAATATATCATAAAAATAATGGTTTTACAATCCCTAAATTGACAAATATTGATTATTGTTGAAAGTTCCCGCTATATATATTACTGGGAAATAAGTCTTAGAAATAAGTCAAGGATGAACATAGTTCATTCATCTTGATCCTTGACTTATTATTATAATTTATAATTTTCTTT
>JAGHGS010000117.1 GCA_017888105.1 Bacilli bacterium | reverse complement strand
TTCTTCTTCACCAGCTACAGGAACATCAGCATTAAATTCTTTAGCTTCTGCTTCCATTTCAGCAAGTTCAGCATCTCTTTTAGCAATGGCTGCTTCTTCAATACGTGCTTCTGCTGCTTGTTCAGCCATTTCTTGATCATTCAAGCCTTTAACTGCAATACCCATATTACGAGCCGTACCTTCAATTTGTTTCATTGCAGCTTCTACATCATAAGCATTAAGATCTGGTAATTTTGTCTCAGCAATCTTACGTAGATCTTCTTGTGTAATCGTTGCTACAACTTCATTAGCACCTTTTGTTGAACCTTTCTGAATTTTAGCAGCTTTTTTAAGTAAAAAACCTGCTGGTGGAGTTTTTAAAACGAAATCAAAACTTCTGTCATCATATACTGTAATTTCGCAAGGTACTACATCACCCATCTTATCTCTAGTTGCATCATTAAATTTTGTACAAAACTCTTGTAAGTTTACTCCTGCTGGACCTAAAACAGTACCAACTGGTGGAGCTGGTGTAGCTTTACCTGCTTCAATTTGAAGTTTAATTCTTCTTGTGATTTCTTTTGCCATGAAAACACCTCCTAATAATTTAGTTTTTCAAGGTAGTGGTCTAGGGCAAATCCGACTCCCTCCCACATACTAAAATATATGCAAAAAAACTTTTGCAATAATGATAATATCACAAAAGTAGCATAAATACAAGTATTTTTACTAGATTTTAAGCTTATTTATCTAAATCTTCAACAGTCTTATTTAATATAGTTAAATAATCTCTTTCAGCCTGTGTTAAATGACTCTTCATATATTGATCATACTCTTCATGAGCTTTTTTTAGAGCATCTTCATGAGATACATTACCCTTTGACTTTAATATATCATTATGTGTCATTGAAAGAAAATTATCTAATTCATGAATCCAATCTTGCATTGTCATAATTTTCCTTTTTAAAGCATTAATTTCAGCGATATCAAGATATGCTGATACCAAACGATTCAATACCTGTAACTCTTCATAAGTTAAGTAATTTTTAGCAACTTCAGTTTCTTTTTTTGTAGGAATATCTCCTTTAAAATTAGTAAGTCCAATATTATCTTTTTTACTATCCACCCTGTTGTAAATTATTTCAGCAGCTGTATTACTTGAAACAGCATAATGCATTTTATTTTGTACTGTACGAAAAAAATCTATTGTAATTTGTTCCTTAGGATTATAATCAATAGAAGTCGCATAAATATCCAAAATTTTACGCCAAAAGACTTTTTCACTAGAGCGAATATCTCTAATTTTATCAAGTAAATCTTCAAAATATGGATCATCACCATTATTTTTAAATCGTTCTACATTTAAAGTATACCCTTTGACTAAATAATCTTTTAATTGTTCATTAGCCCATATTCTAAATTTAGTGCCTTGATTAGAGTTTACCCGAAATCCAACAGCAATTATTATTTCAAGATTATAATAATTAGTAGGTTTAGTAGAAAATTCGGAAATTCCGAATTTTCTCATCGTATTCTCTTCAGATAATTCATGTTCACTATAAATATTCTTTATATGCTCATTTATCGTTGATTTTGCTTTATTAAATAGCTTACTAATTTGTTCTTGAGTAAGCCACACATTTTCATCTTCTAAAATCGCTTCTACTTTAATATTATTATCTGATTCATAAATTAATAAATTATTTTTAAAATTCATGTTTTCCACCCTGACTTTCTAATATCAAAATTATATCATAACGTACTTATGTTTGTCAATGAAAACAGAATATTTTTTAGATAAAATTAAAACAGCGTTTTTGCTGTTTTAATCCACTACCATTACATTTAAATCAACATCACCATAAATACCATTAATTCTGCCAACATTACTAAATTGCCACATCATATAGCCTTCATAACTAGTATTACTAGCATAATGAGCAAGCCATATATTTTCAAACTCTTCATCTTCCCAAAAGTTTTCTAAATAAAACTTAGAACCATAAAGCATACCTTCATAACCTTCATCTTCAACTGTTTCAATAAAGGAATGTGCCATAAGATTTAAATCATGAAAAGACATGTGATAGCTATTCCAATTACCCCATATCTCCCAGTCAAAGACAATTGGTAAATCTAAAGATTCTCCATCTAATTGTTTAAGTACCCAGCGTGCTTCTTCGATTGCTTCTTCTTTAGATAAAGCTTTACTATATAAATAGACACCAACTTTAAGTCCTGCTTCTTTAGCACTTTTAATATTATCTAAGAACTGTCCATCCAAAGCAGGTTCATCTCCACTATCAAGTTTAACACCAATTCTCATCATAACAAATGTTGCTCCAGCTTCCTTAACAGCTTCATAATCAACATCACCTTGCCATTCAGACACATCAATACCAAGCTCTACATTCTCATTTCCATAGCGTTCTAGGGCATCACTAAATTGTAATTTAGTAGATGTTCCTCCTCCATTATTATTATTTCTAATTTCATCAACAACATTTAAAGTAACATTATAATTAGTACTATTACCACTAACATCAGTAACAACAATCTCTATATCATAAGTACCTACTTGATTAAAGTCATATTCACCTATAACACTACATTCTGGTTGTCCATCATAATTATCACCATAAGTATAATTATTACATAAGTTACCTTCATATCCAACTTCAACTGTTCTAGAACTACTGCCAAATATTTTAGGCTTCACTGTATCTACAACATTAATAGTTGTTTTATAAACATATTTCCTATCATCAAAAATATAATAAAATTCTATTTCTTTTTCTCCAATAACATCAGTATTTAACTGATAATTTTCAATATCCACATTCGTATCACTAATAATATCACTAAGATATACTTCATCAAATACTTCTATATCTTCATTACTAATTGTAATATAAGCATCATCAGGTATTTCATCACTAATCTGATTGCCACAACCAACAACCAATAAACAACCCAAAATAATTAATAATTTCTTCATACATTCAACTCCATTAATATTGTATCAACAATAAGCTAATACTTCAATTTTAATCTTTTAGACAACCAATAGGGACTACTAAAACGCCAGATGGTAAAGTATAAGCCATATCAGTCCCTGTAATTATCATCATAAACTCTGGATTACTTAAATTCTCGTTAGAACTAATTAATTCTTGTAATCGTATTAAATGGCTCTCTGCTTCTTTTATTTTAGCTCCACCAAGTTTCACTTCCACCAAAGCATATTTACCATTATCAAAATGAATAACATTATCGCACTCTAACCCATATCTATCTCGGTAATGACTAAGCTTACCTCCTATAGCATTAGCATATACACTTAAATCACGATTAACCAAATTTTCAAATAAAAGTCCATACGTTTTAGGGTCCTTCATCAATTCCTCTGGCGTAATACCTAAAGTCGCAACCGCCAAAGACGGGTCAACAAAGCTCTTTTTAGGAGCAAGACGAATACTAGTTTTGCTCCTAATATTAGGGCTCCAAGCCGGTATTTCTTCAATAATATAAAGCTTCTTTAATACATTTAAATAATTAGCAATCGTTTTATCACTAACTTCTTGATAGTTTGCTAAAACATCTAAATACAAAGTTTTATCACTATCAATAGTAGAAACTTGTCTTGCATAGGAACGAAGTATATGTAAAGCAAGTCCCGCATCTCTTCTAACTCCATCCACTCTTGAAATATCTGAATTAACTAAAGCATCAATATAGTTTTTAGCAACCATCAAAGCTTGTTTATTATTCATTTTTAAAGTATTAGGCCAACCTCCTCTAGAAAGAACATAGGCTATTTTTTCATATCCTAAATCAGTTGTAATACCATCTATTTTAGCATTATGATTCAAAATATCTAAAAGTGATATCTTCCCATTAGAATCACCACTTTCATATAATGTCATAGGCTTCATTGTAACAAAAGAAAATCTGCCTACTCCACTATGTAGGGTATCATCTTCTACTGGTACAGCAGAACCTGTTAAAATATACTGGTTAGTTAATCCACTATTATCAACATCAGAACGAATAGCATTCCAAAGTTTAGGAGCAAGTTGCCACTCATCTATTAATCTAGGTTTATCCCCTTCAAGTAGTAAAGATGGTTTTAATTGAGCCAATTCTAAATAATTTTCTTGTAAATCAGCATTTTGCATCTCCAAAACACTTTTAGCAAGCTGCTTAGCACTGGTTGTCTTACCACACCATTTTGGCCCTCTAATTAAAACAGCACCTGTAACCGACAATTTATCCTTTAATTCTTTATCAGTAATTCTTGTAATATAATCCATAGCTATCACCTATTAATAGTATATAATTACAATTCTATTATGTCAAGCTCATTTCTTTAATTTGAGCTGTTTTATTTCTAAATTTTGAGTTGTTAGATTTCCATAATTTGGGATAATTTTATAAACGCACTTTCCCCTTCTTAGCAATAAATTCTTCAATATGCGGAACAGTATCAAACAAATAGTTAAGTTCTTCAACCATACTAATAACAACATTAGCTTCTTCTCCTTTTACTTTCTTTCCTTTAAAATAAGGAATAAAAGCACTATTAGTTTGTTCAATTAATTCCAAATATTCTTTTGCTTTACTAAAATTACCTTTCTTATAATATACAATCATCATTGATATAAAATAAATAATACAAGGCCTATTACACTTTTTACATACTTTATTAATTTTAACATCATCTTCAAAATAAGCATATAAAGAAACAACAATGGCATGTAAATGAAGCATGTATAGAGAATCTAATCTAAGTATTTCTTCTCCAATATTAATTGCTCTTTTAAACCCATATATTTTAATATATAGAATCATTAAATGATATAAATCATCAATATATTCTTGCCCCTCTAAAATAGAAGCTAAATGCCCAATATTACTTTTCTTTAATATACCAGCTTGAATTAATTTATTTTTCTCACTCTCTAGTTCATGCTCTAAACTAGTAATCGCATGAAAAATATCTTCATCTTTATCTAAATCTAACTTCAAATCAAAAGAATAATCTTCACTTTTACCATAAACATCATCAAACATTTTAGCCATTTCTTCAACTTCTTCTGGACTCATATCCATATTACTAATAAATGACTCACCATTAAAATTATATATTTTAGCTTTATTCTTACTCATAATACTACCTCTAGTAATATAATATCAGCTACAAACTAATACTTCAATCTTTTTCGATACAAATCCAAATAAAAAGTATATGAATTAAATGTATATTCATGTACAACAATATCATCTAATTCATATACAATTACATAACTAATATTTAAAGCACCAATTTTATTTAATACTTTATTTAATACTTTAGAAGGAAACCCTACCTTATTATTTTTAAATACATATCCAGTAATAAAATGAACAATTAAAGCATCCCCATAAAAACAATTCCAAAAACTGCCACTCTTAACAAGTACAATACTATCCTTATATTTACCCTTAACTTTAAAATATTTCTCTTTCAAACTTCATTACTCCTTTAAAATTAAATATCGCCACTCACCCTCCCGGAGTCGCGGCGATTTATCATGTTACTGCATACATCCAGCAACGCCTAAATAACGCCTATTTTTTATAAGAAATTTTACATTCTATTTACAAAATGAAGAGTCATTTTGCTTCACTTCTCACTACACTCCTTGAAGCTCACTGCTTCATCCATATGTAATCATCCGATTACATATGGACTTCCACTACTTCCATTGCCTCCTGTGATTTGTACACTAGACTTCAAATTTACTACTGGGCGCACACCATACGTGTAATTCACCCAGTCGTTGCCGCCTAGGTAGCCAGTCGAATACACACGGAACACGTTAGCCCAACCGCCGCCAAAGTAACACGGAGACATGGTCCAGTAGTTTTGTTTTGTATATAGGTAATTACTTGAATTTCCACTACTCCATGCTAATCCTGCATATACTGTCTCATCTACTGTGATTAATCCTACAGGTATTTTTAATATATCACTAGTATTACTACATTTATAACTTGGATTGACATTACTACTTGTTTTAGCTACT
>JAGHGS010000116.1 GCA_017888105.1 Bacilli bacterium | reverse complement strand
GGAACTTATTTTGGCTGATTTAGAAATTATCCTGAATCGATTAAATAAGATTATGAAGAAGGCAGAAACGACAAAAGATAAAGAGGCTGTTGCTGAAGTAGCAGTTCTTACGAAAGCAAAAGAAAACTTAGAGAAGAATATTCCTCTTAGGTTAGTAGATTTTAGTGATGATGAAAAACTTTTGATGAAACATTTTAGTTTTATTACATTAAAACCACTTATTTATGTTGCTAATGTATTAGAAGACGATGTTGTGGTTGGAGAAAATGATTATACAAAATTAGTAAGTGAATATGCTGATAAGGAAAAAGCTGGAGTTATAGTTATGTGTTGCAAAATGGAATCTGAATTATCGGAATTAAATGATGATGATAAAAAATTGTTTTTACAAGAACTTGGTATTTCTAGTAGTGGGCTAGATCGTTTAATCTTTGCAACATATTCATTACTTGGACTTGAAACGTTTTTTACAGCAGGGTCTGATGAGTGCCGGGCATGGACTTTTAAGAGAGGTGCGAATGCCAAATCTTGTGCAGGACTCATTCACTCGGATATTGAGCGAGGTTTTATTAAAGCAGAAGTAATGAGTTTTGATGATTTATTCGAGTATAAAAGTGAATTAAAAGTAAAAGAAGCTGGTAAACTTCGTTTAGAGGGGAAAGACTATTTGATGCAAGATGGAGATATTGTTTATTTTAGATTTAATGTTTAGGAGGTTTGGAAAATGGAAGCTATAATAAATATGATTTTAAATAATGAAGATAAGGATACAAATAAAAAGATTAGGGAGTTTTCTTTGGAAGAGATAGCTTCGTTAATGGATTATGCTGTAGAAAATTATGAACTTGAAAAAGCAAAAAAAGTATTTAATAGAATCAGTTCAGCATTAGGTTTTCAAAGTAAAGAACATTTAGGTTATATCGTTCATGAATCTAAAAATATAAAAGTAAAATTGTGCTTTATTTATTACATACTTTCTCTTGATATTTTAGTTAGTGATATTATTAAGGCTATTAAAGATTTAGGCGAGAAAGATAGTGATTTATATGATTTTATGCTGTCAAACTTTAATTTGCAAGCATTAATAGATGCTGCTAGTTTAAGAGGATTATTAATTCCTAATGAAAAAATGATTGAAGTGATAAATGATAAATTTGATAGAAGTGATAATAAAAGGCAACTTTTAGCGTTACTTTTAGTTTATCCAAAACCTAATCAAATGGTTCATGATTTAATTAAGAGGTATTTATTGAAAACTAAAGATGTAATGTATTATTATATAGTTTTAAATAGTGTGAATGCCCCTTTTGATTTGATTTTTGAACATTTACTTGAAGGAAGTTTTTTCCCTGAAGAATTGGGTGATTTATATCAACGTTGGGTTAAAGAAAAAGATTTTAGAGCGTTTTTGTTAGAAGAATATTTATATACTCATCGTATTGAAGTTCCTTTAGTTAGCGGTAGACCAAGAGTTGGTTTATTAGGTAATGTTCTAAGGGATTCTAATTTGAATAATTATTATTTAGTATTAAATTCTTGGTGTTTGTCTTTGCCAGAACAATCTAATGATATTCCAATTTATTATAATGCGCTTAGACTTTATACTGAGACAGATTTAAATACAGCTTTAGCTAATTATTTAGATGTTGGAAGTAAGCTAGATGAAAAATACTTAGAGCTTACTGCAATAAAAAGAGAAGAAAATTATAGACAACGTTAAATAAATTCTTTTAGTGAATCATATAATTGGGTATGACGCTAAAAGAATTTTTTGTTGATGAGGTTATTACCATTCCTTTTAAATTATTTGGGAAGACACATTTATTTTTGATGTTTTTGGTTTTAGTTGGGCTTATTTTAGTTTTTCTAAATAGAAAAAGAATATATGGAGTTTCTAAAAATTTAAAAAGAAAGATTGTTGTTGTATTTGCTATTATCCTACTACTTAATATGATTATTTTGTATGTTTCTTCTTTTTATTATCATACATTTGATTATAAAACAATGTTACCACTTCATCTTTGCTATTTATCTAATTATTTTTATATTTTTGTAGTACTATTAAATAGAGAAAAATGGTATCCATATCTTTATTTTCTGGCTTTTTTGGGACCTATACCGGCTATTATTTTTTTTGATGTTCCAAGTGTGTGGGAATCTTTTAATTTTTATCTATATATTATTAGTCATCATTTGTTAGTACTTATGGGGTTATTCACATTTTATTTGTATCCGAAAAAAATTAATTTGAAACATCTTGTTAAATTATTTGTAGTTTTAAATGTTTTATATTTTTTGATGAATATTTTTAATATTTATTTTCATACAAATTATTTTTTTACTGGTTCTATACCTCCATTTATTTTAGAATTATTGCCATTTTTAAAATATTTTCCAGTCGTAATTATTTTAGAAATTATGGAAATAATAATTATCGGAAGTCTTTATTTATTTTATCAGCGACAGCAAGAGTTTACTAAAAAGGGATCATATGATATAATATGAATATAAGGAGAGATGAAATGAATCAATTATTATCAAAAACATTTTTGTGGATGTTTGTGGGGTTACTTGTTACTTTTTTAACAGGTTATATTGTATCGATGAATGAAAATATGCTATTATCCATATTTGGTGGTCCAATATTTTGGATTATTATTATTTTGGAATTTGCACTTGTTATTTTCTTTTCTGCTAGAGTACATAAAATGAAACCTGTTACAGCAAGAATATCTTTTTTATTATATTCGTTTGTAAGTGGGCTTACTTTTTCTAGTATTTTTGTAGGATTTGAAATTGGTAGTGTTATGTATGTATTTTTAATAGCAGCGGTGGTATTTGCAATATTTGGAGCAATTGGTTATTTTATTAATACGGATTTAAATAGAATAAGTACTTTTTTGCTTATGGGATTGCTTGCACTCATTATATGTTGTGTGGTTAATATATTTTTAGCTAATTCTACTTTTGATTTGATTATATCTATTATTGCAATACTTATTTTCTTTGGTTTTACTGCTTATGATATTCAACAAATGAAAATACTTAGTAATGCAGGTATAGATAATGAAGTAGTAGCTATTAATGGAGCTTTTCAATTGTATTTAGATTTTATTAATATTTTCTTACATCTACTTACTCTTATTGGAAATTCTAAGGATTAGAATTTCTTTTTTTTAAAAAAGAAGATTTATTTCCATCTTCTTGTGTGTTCTACTTTTTCCCATTTTACTTCTTTTTTAAGGATTGCTTTTAAGGCACAAGGAACATAAGTTGAAAAAAATAGGGGACTAAATAGAATTACTTTTATTTGCATATCTTTAGACATGTTAATTTTGTCTTTATCTTTTAGAATGATATAGGCAGTCATAAAAGCAAAAAGAATGTAGGCTAACATAATAATAAGTATTATTTTAGTAAAACATGCTTTAGTAATTGGGTTTGCTAAATCATGAATTTTCATTAAAGTTATTATTTGATTTAAAATATATAATATTGCTCCGATAATCATGATAATATAGGGCTTCATGCCGCTTATTTCATTTATTAGGGAACCAAAATTTGGATTATTTTTTAGTAGTTTTCTAAATCTTGGTATATATTCTTTTCGAGTAGTAAAATATCCTTTGATCCAACGGGTTCTTTGATTGATGGTGTTTTTATATTTTATTGGTTGTTCATCGTAGAAAATGGCATTTTTATTGTAAATACTTGTTAAGTTATTTTCAATTGAATAAAGGGTTAATTCATAATCTTCAGTTAGAGAATGGAAGGGGAATGATTTCCATTTTTTTATTAATTCTCCATCAATATAAAGTCCTGTTCCAGATAGAGTAATATTTCTTGATTGTTTACTTTTTGTTTCATTTCCATTGGAATTTAGAAAAGCAAAGGTAATACCAGAACATGCGGATATAATAGAATCATTTCCATTTTTTAAGTTGCGATAGCCAATTGCTATATCATATCCGGCTTGGTAAGATTTCTCCATTTCTTCTAAAAAATATTTATCTAAGACATTGTCTGCATCAAAGATAAAATAAGCATTATAATAAATCTTTTTTTCTTCTAAATCTTTGATACATTCATCTAGAGCGTATCCTTTTCTTTTTAAATCAAGCTTTTTTCGAATAAATATTGTAGCATTATATTTTTTGGCTATTTGAACAGTTGGATCACTTTCTTTTTCAACAATAATATAAACATCTTTCATATTTACATTTTTAGTTTGATTTTGAATACTTATTAATAAATCTTCAATAACTTTTGATTCATCTCGGGCTGGAATTAAAATACAGAAATTTGATAATTCTTTTCTTTTTATTTTAGGAAAATTGTTGTTTTGTCTTGCTAAAAAAGATGTTGTAAAAAGAATCAATAAGCCAATAATTATTAAGAAAATGCCAATTGTTTCTAAAATCATATTACACCTACTTTACCCATTTCATGTTCGTATAAATCGTTTTTAAAAATTCATCCGGGTATACTTTATCATAAAATTCCCCAATAAAAGTAAATGGTTCATATCCTTTATTTCTAAGAGTTGCTCTACCTAAGGCAGTCCAAGAAATAATCATGTTTAATGTCATAAATATAACTAATACTACTACTAAAGGTTTGCCAATTTTATTTGGTATTTTTTCAATCCATTTTGACAAGTATGGATAAATATAATGAACCAATAACATAATAGCAAATCCCCAGAAGATCATATATAATACAGTCGTTCTTCCCATAATGTTTAGAGGTCTGCCGGTATAATCCCAGGAAGCAATTCCTAAAACAAGTTCCATTAAAAGACTTACAATGTATTCGATGGCTCCTCCTAGTAGGGCTCCATATAAAAATGTTTTAGCAGGATGTCTTTTTTTTCTTCCTAGTAACCATATAATAAAAACTACTGCAGCTCCATATAAAGGATTAAATGGACCATATATGACTCCTTTACGTACTGGCCAAATCCATTCACCATATATATGATGATGTTTTACAAAACCAATGATTTCTTCATAAATGACTCCTAAAAAACTAAAAAGTACGAAAATTAGGAACATTTTAGAAAAACTCATTCCTTTTGCAAAAACTTTATTATCACTCTTTAACCAATTTTTAAACTTACTAATCATAATTATCACAACTAATAATATTATATCAGTTATTTTAGATTATGGAAAGTATTTTGCCTAATCTAACAAAATTGTAATAAATTCTTAGCTATCTACTTGACAAAAGATATTAAAAGTTTTAAGATAGATAACTATCTATTCAGGGAGGTTTATTATGAGAAAATTATTTTTAGTATTTTTGATGGTAGTAGCTGTATTTGCTCCAATTAGTGTAAATGCTGCAGTCGATTTTACAGGATATTATTGTGATCCAAAGCAAGATTTGGGCGATGGAACATTTTATATGACTTGTCATATTGTTGTTACGAGTACAGAAGAAATTAATCATGTAAGTGGACAATTAATTTTAACGAATGTTATTTTGGAAAGTATTAAAACTTATGATGATTGGACAAGTAATAATGGGTTATCATCTAATGTAGAATTTACAGCATCTTCAGGACATACTGGTACTTATACAGTCGCTGATTTATTATTTACTGGTGATTTAAGTGCTGAAGAGTGTGAAGCAAGTTTTATGCCAGATAGTGCTATATACGAAGAGCCAGAAATTCATGTTTGTAAGATTGTTGATGGAACATATTATGGTGAAGATGGTACAGTAGTTACAGAAGAAGAGTACTATGAACAATGTTGTAATTATACTTGTACAATTATTGATGATAAATATTATTTTGATTCAAATGGTAATTCTGTAACTTATGATGAAATGGTTGAAGATTGTAGTGAAACAGATATTACAGTTGATCCAGATGAGCCAATTGATAATCCTCAAACGGGTATTAATTATGGTTATATTTTACTTCCTATTGGCATAATATCTATTATAGTAATTATTAAAGTTGCTAAGAAAAATACAAAAATTTATAAAATATAGTTGAAATTTTCAGATAATATGATATAATTTATATTGTCTGATGCAAATGCAGGTGTAGTTTAATGGTAGAGCTTCAGCCTTCCAAGCTGATAACGTGGGTTCGATTCCCATCACCTGCTCCAGTGACGTTTCTGTTCGAACTTTTCGAACATTTACGATAGATATCATCTC
>JAGHGS010000115.1 GCA_017888105.1 Bacilli bacterium | reverse complement strand
TTAGAAAATTATATTATTACTCATGAAATTAAATGTCCTAAATGTGGAAAACAAGATTTTACTTCAATTCGTAAATTTAATTTGCTTTTTGAAACTCATCAAGGTGTTACAGAGGATACGAAATCTAAAGTTTATTTACGGGGTGAGACAGCTCAGGGAATATTTGTTAATTTTTTAAATGTACAAAGAAGTATGAGAACGAAGATTCCTTTTGGTATTTGTCAAACTGGTAAGAGTTTTCGGAATGAAATTACACCGGGAAATTTTATTTTTCGAACAAGAGAATTTGAACAAATGGAACTTGATTTTTTCTGTAAACCAGGCGATGATTTAGATTGGTTTGGCTATTGGAAAAATTTCTGTTTGGATTTTTTGAAAACTTTAGGACTTGATAAAGAACATTTAAGATATCGTGATCATGCGAAAGAAGAGTTATCTTTTTATAGTGTTGCAACAACAGATATTGAGTACTTATTCCCAATGGGTTGGGGAGAACTTTGGGGTATTGCGGATCGTACCGATTATGACTTAGGTGTTCATATGGAACATTCTGGTATTGATTTAAGATACTTGGATCCCGATACAAATGAGAAGTATTTACCATATGTTATTGAACCTAGTGTTGGACTTGATCGATTATTATATGCTATTTTAGTTGATGCTTATACGAAAGAAACGCTAGATAATGGTGAGGCAAGAGAAGTTTTAAAAATACATCCTGCTTTGGCTCCTACGAAAGTAACTATTTTACCTTTAATTAAAAAAGTTCATGGGGATAAAGCAATGGATTTATATGGAGATTTAGCGAAATACTTTATGTGCACAATTGATACATCAGGATCTATTGGCAAAAGATATAGAAGAAGTGATGCAGTAGGTACACCACTTTGTATTACGGTAGATGATGAGACCATTAATAATGATACTGTAACAGTGAGAAATAGAGATACTATGGAACAAATTACTTTACCTATTAGTGAATTAAAAGATTATATTGAGGATGTAATTAAATTTTAACTTGTATTTATTAAAAAAATAAATTATAATTAATTTAGTAGAGCATTAGGTCTAAATGCCTACTTGTTTAAAGTGACATTAACCGTCATGTTGTTGCAAACGATGATGATGGTTGATGTCTTTTTTGGTTTAAACCAATTTATAAGTTTAGAAATTGCTTTCTTCAACTAACTAATCTCTACTCCTTCCTATCAACCAAAACCTATCAAGGAGGTAAGGCAATAGAAATTTGTCTAGTTTAGTAGACACCAGCCCTAATGCTCGAGTATTTATTATGAATGAAAGTATCCAAAAAAGCAAGAAAAAACGTTCAACAGAGTTCGACGCTTTCCTACATCTATGTCGAAAATAAAAAAGAACCTACATTAAATATTTAGGTTCATCTATTTTACCTAGGAGATAATCAGCAGAGATGTTAAATTTTTTACAAATTGTGTAGAGGAAAGATGTTAATATTAATGTTTTTCCTTTTTCATAGGATGAAATAACAGAATGACTTGTATTTAATTCTTTGGCTAATTTTTCTTGGGTTAGTTTATGTTCTTTTCTAAAATCTTTTAATCTGCTACCAAATAATTCATTGTTTATTTTTTCTTTTATATTGGAGTATATTTTATTTTTGTTAATACCTAACAAAAAATCAATTGAAACGTTAAAATAATTGCTTAATTTATTTAATTGATTTAGAGGAATTATTTTATCTGCAATTTCATACTGAGAATAAAGTCCACGCGTTATATTTAGGATATTTGCTAACTCTTCTTGTGTTATATTATTTGTTTCTCTTAATTGCTTTAAAGTGTCTGTATATTCCATTTTGTTCACCCATATCATTTTCTCAAAAAATGCGTAAATAAATTAGATTTATACACTGTAAAAGAAAGCAATAATGGTAATAATGCATTGCTGTATCCAATAGGGTTAATAAATGTAGATGAAGCGTTGTTAGCTGGAGGAAATCAAAGTGCTAATGAAAGCTTTTATTTATATACTGGACAATTTTATTGGACAATATCTCCTCATAGTTTTTTTAATAGTTCAGCTCACAACTTTTATATTAATGTAAATGGTTATGTATTTAATTCTGGCTCAATAAGTGTTACTAACGATGGCGGTGTTAGACCAGTTATCAATCTGCGTGCTGATATAGAAATAACTGGTTCAGGAACATCAACTGATCCGTATCATGTTGTTGGAGCTTGAGCTCTTTTTTCTTTTGTATTTTTTTTGAAAAGTATTTATTATTTAAGGGTATCTGTGTTATAATTTTGATAGATTTAATCTTGGGGAGGTTCATATGAAGTTAGTTACATTGTTACCTGCTGATCAGTATGTAGTCGTAAATAAAACAATTTTAACAGAGATTGATAAGAAGAACTTAATTCATTTGTATGAACCTATTATTGGTTTTGGGGCAGTAAGTTTTTATCTTACTTTATGGAGTGATTTAGACAGATTAGAAATTATGAGTAGAGATTTTACTCATCATCATTTAATGAGTATTTTAAAATGTAGTTTAGATGCGATTAAACAATCAAGAGAAGCATTAGAAGCAGTAGGATTAATGAAAACATATTTTAAAGAGGGAGATATTAATTCTTATGTTTATGAACTTTATTCCCCTTTGTCGGCATCAGAGTTTTTTAATAATCCGATATTAAATATTGTGTTATATAATAATGTTGGAGATGAAGAATATAATTATCTTAAAAAGATGTATCGAAAAGTAAATATTGATTTAAAAGATTATGAGGATATTACTAAACCAATGAATGAAGTATTTGAACCAACTAGTATGCCGGTGGTGGAAGCTAGAAGTAGGGAAACTCTTCCTTTAAATATTGAAAGTGATATTGATTTTGATTTAATTGTTAGTAGTATTCCTAAGGGAATATTAAATGAAAAGGCAATTAATAAGAGAATGAAAGAACTTATTATTAATCTTGCTTTTATTTATGATTTGGATACTTTAAAAATGGTGGAATTAATACGTGCTAGTTTAAATGAACGTGGTGGGATTGATCGGGATACATTAAGAAAAAATGCTCGTAAATACTATCAATTTAAATCTGGTAATTTACCTACTTTGGTATATCGAACTCAGCCAGAATATTTAAAGACACCTACTGGAGATGCTTCTCGGAAAGGAAGAATTATTGGGGTATTTGAAAATACAAGTCCATATGATTTTTTAAAGAGTAAATATCATGGAGCAAATCCGACTAGTAGGGATTTAAAATTATTGGAAGTTTTAATGATTGATTTGGAATTAAATCCAGCTGTTGTAAATGTTTTGATTGATTATGTTTTAAAGAAAAATAATAATAAATTAAGTGTTAATTATGTTGAAACAATTGCAGGACAATGGAAGCGAGCAGGAGTTAAGACGGCTCGAGAAGCGATGGAATTGGCCGAAAAAGAACATAAGAAAATGCAAAAATCTTCAGATAAAAAAGTGGCAAAGAATATTAAAGAAGCTCCTGTTCCTGTATGGTTTGATAAAAATTTAGAAAAAGCAGAGATTAGTGATGAAGAAGCAAAAGAATTAGAGGAATTACTAAAAATATAGGTGATAATTATGGAAAGTTTAAAAGCTCATAAGAAAGTGAAAGAATTAAAAAAAGAGTTAATAGAGAACTATCGTGCTAATTTAAAAGATGAAACTTTTAATGAGTTGGTAAATAAAAATCATATTTCGGAAGAAATAGGATCTTTGTATAATTCTAGTTTGGAAGATAGTACGAGAGAACTTAAAAATTGTAGCAATTGTAAAGGGTTATATGAGTGTAAGAATAAAGTAGCGGGTCATTATCTTTATCCTAAAGTTAATGCAAATATGATTGATATGGTTTATGTCCCTTGTAAATATAAAAAGGAAAATGATCGCTTGTTAGAACTTAAAAATACAGCGAGTAAAGAATTATTAAATGCTCGTTTTAAAGAGATTGATGTGAAGGATAAAAATCGAGTAGAAGTTATTAAATGGATTAAAAAGTTTTATGATGAATTTGATATATATAAAGATATGAAAGGCCTTTATTTACATGGTTCTTTTGGTAGTGGAAAAAGTTTTTTAATTTATGCTTTATTAAATGAATTAAATATTAATAAAAGAGTTGATTTTGTCGCTTTATATTTTCCAGATGTATTAAAGGATTTAAAAGAAGATTGGGAAACTTATAATAGTAAAATGGAAAGATATTCCAGTGTACCCGTTTTGCTTTTAGATGATATTGGAGCAGAACAAGTTAGTGAATGGGGTAGAGATGAAGTTTTAGGAACTATTTTGCAAAATCGGATGAATAATCATTTAACGACTTTTTTTACTTCGAATCTTACTATTCTAGAACTTGAATATCATTTATCATTAGCAAAAAGTAGTTTGGATAAAGTAAAAGCAAGAAGAATTATAGAAAGAATTAAGCAACTTACTGTTGATATGGAAATTATTACGGATAATAAAAGAAATTAAGTTAATAATGATTGGTTTGAAGGTGAGAACTTGAAGGATTTTGAAATTTTAAGAAGAAAGCATTTCATTTTAGAAGAATTGTTAATTGGTAGATCGATTGAAGATATTAGAAAAAAATATTCTTTATCCCTTAAAGAAGAAATGAAATATATGTTTGATACGGCATTTATTCAAAGTATGCAAAAAGATTTTGAACAAAACTATGAAAAATATCAAAAGGCAATCGATAATTATATTCAGCTTTTGCAAAGAACAAATAAATTAGCAGGGGAATTAAATTTTCAAAGTGCTTTAGAAAAAGCAAATCTGTCTACTTTATTGCTTTGGAATGGATCTTTTTCTTTGAATCAAAAAATGATATTTCAATCGGAAAATCGACTTAATCTTGATGGATTTTATGGTCTTGATGTTTTATTGGGACAAGGAGTTTGTTTGAATTTTAGTAGTATGTTATCAGATTTTATCAATGTATCTGATGCTTCGGCATGTATGTTGTTAAATTATGTGACAGAGGATCAGATTCGTATTGATTATCGGTTACAGGTAACGCAAGAAGTTACTGATGCCACATTATTTCAAAAAATATTTTTAAGGTTATTATCTGGGTGTATTAAAAAAGTTGGAAATCATGTTTTTACTTTAATTTGGAATCATCAAAAGCTTTTTATTTATGATGCTACGAATTTAACCGCTTTTTATGTAATTGATCCTGTGAAAGCAGAAGTTAAGATGGGTGAGGGGACAATACGTTTATTTCCTTTTTTTAGTCGTATGTTTGTCACTCATGTAAAAGAATTAGAGGCTTATCATCATTTGTTTGATGAAAAGATTATTTCTTATTCATCCGATCAATTTATTCAATCATCTGAGAAAGTAAGAGAATGTTTTTTGCAAAATTCTTCTTTATTATCGGATTTTTATGAAAGTATTCATCCCTTTATTGAAGAAGCTGTAGAAGAAATAACGAGGATAAGAAAAAAATGACCAAAGGCGGTCATTTTTCATTGATTGTTTCTGATACTATATTGAAATTGTTATTTTCTAATACTTTTTTTACTATATCTTCATAATTTTCATTTTGATAAGAATTTTCAATTTCTTTTATAATACCATCTGTCATTCCATCAGAGAATCCTCTCCTAGCATATTCATTTCCAATTACTATAAATGGAACGGAACTGGATGCTTCGACTCCTAGTTCATTTGCTACTTCTTCCATTAATTTATCATTTTCTTCGTTATACCATACTTCGTAAGAAACAACATTTAGATAGGAATAATCATCTATGATTGATTCTAAAAATTCAATTGCGTGTTCACAGTGTGGACATCCTTTTCCTCGGAATAAGTAAACAGTTACAGTTTTTTCAGTATTGTTACCGGATGTTGGTGTGTCTATCTCATTATCGCTTGGATTGGAAACAGAAGTATTGTTATCATTTTTATTATTTATAGTATTGTCATCTACATTTGTACTTGTATCTACATTTTCATTTAAGTTGTTATTATTTTCTTCTTTAGTATTATTATAAATTAAATAGAATATTAATCCAGCAATGATAAGAGTTAATATGGTTGCTATTATTCCAATTATAATAATCTTTTTTTCTTTGCTCATACATTTCACCTGTATTTAATTATATAGTAATAATGTCTTGGTTGCAAGCAAAATCGTGTAAAATATCTGTTAAGTTGTTTTACATTTTTGGCTTTGTTTGTTATAATGAATGATAGGGTGAATAAAAATGACAAAGAAGTATGATGAATCATCTATTAAAATATTAGAAGGGTTGGAAGCAGTTCGGAAGAGACCAGGAATGTATATTGGTAGTACGGATAAGAGAGGTCTTCATCATTTAATATGGGAAATTGTAGATAATTCGATTGATGAGATTATTAATGGTTATGGAAATCATATTAAAATTGTTTTACATAAAGATGGATCTATTACTATCGCAGATAATGGACGAGGAGTTCCGACTGGTATGCATGAATCTGGTAAGTCTACTCCAGAAGTTATTTATACAATTTTGCATGCTGGTGGTAAATTTGAAGAAGGTAACTATAAAGTAAGTGGAGGATTACATGGTGTTGGTGCTAGTGTTGTAAATGCTTTGTCTAGATGGATGGATGTTATTATTTATCGGGATGGAGTTATTTCTAATATTCGGTTTAAAGATGGAGGTAATGTTGAAAGTCCACTTAAAACAATTGGAACTACTAATAAGACTGGGACTATTGTAACTTTTATGCCGGATTATGATATTTTTAAAAATTGTTCTTTTTCCTATACAACGATTATAGAAAGGATGCAGGAAAGTGCTTTTTTAATTCCTAATGTTACTATTGATGTTATAGATGAGGATAGCAAGAAAGAAACAAAATTTCATTATGAGAATGGATTAGTTGATTTTGTTGATTTTATAAATGATGGTAAAAATACTTTGAATAAAGTACTCTATTTTAGTGGTACAAAAAATGGTATTGAAGTAGATGTAGCTCTTCAATATACGGATACTTATAATGAAAATATTATTTCTTTTGTTAATAATGTTAAAACCGTTGATGGTGGTACTCATGAAGTTGGGTTTAAGACGGGTATTACTAAAGCTTTTAATGATTATGTAAAGTCTAATAATTTAATTAAGGGAAAAGATGCCGCTTTTGATGGATCTGATGTTCGAGAAGGACTTAGTGCTGTTATTAATTTGCGGATTCCTGAGAATTTGTTACAGTTTGAAGGTCAGACAAAAGGAAAACTTGGAACGCCGGAAGCTAGAAGTATTACAGAGAATGTTACTTATGAAAATTTAAAATTTTTCTTAGAAGAAAATAAGGAAGTAGCATTAAATATTGTTGATAAAGCAAGTAAAAGTAAGATGGCTCGAGAAGCGGCTAGAAAAGCAAGAGAAGAAGCTAGAAATGGTAAGGGAAAGAATAAAGTTGAAAAGAATTTATCTGGTAAACTTGCTCCAGCAACCAGTAAAAATCCTAAAATTAATGAACTTTTCTTGGTTGAGGGAGATTCGGCTGGTGGTTCTGCTAAGGGAGGAAGAGATCGTAAATTTCAAGCAATACTTCCTTTGCGAGGAAAAGTTATTAATGCTGAGAAAGCAAATGTAACGGAAATGCTTAAAAATGAAGAAATTAATACAATTATTCATACTATTGGAGCGGGTCTTGGAGCTGAGTTTGATGTGAAGGATTCTAATTATGATAAAGTCATTATTATGACCGATGCTGATGTTGATGGCTCCCATATTCAAATTTTACTTCTTACTTTCTTCTATCGCTTTATGAGACCACTAATAGAAGCTGGTAAACTTTATATTGCAAAACCACCTTTATATAAGTTAGATTATGGTAAAAAGCATTTTTATGCTTATTCGGATGAAGAAAGATTTAAAATTGTTTCAGAAAATCCTGGTAAACCAGATATTTCGAGAAATAAAGGTTTAGGCGAGATGAATGCAGAAGAGTTATGGGATACAACAATGAATCCGGAAACTAGAAGTTTAATTCGTGTTAATATTTATGATGCCGCTTTGGCAGAAAAGCGTGTTAATGTTTTAATGGGAGATAAAGTAGAGCCTAGAAAAGAATGGATTGAAGAAAATATTGTATTTACAATGGAAGATGATTTTAGAGTAGCTTAAAATTTTTAAGCTATTTTTTATTTAATAGTATCGATAAAAAGAAAAAATAATTGGTCTCTCAACCATTTTGTTAATTGTGGTTGAGAAGAGTACTTTAGTTTAAAAGGTACTAACAACAAAACAAACGAATTAACAAAAGAAAACTTAGTAATGGCAACTTGGCAACAGGTCCTTTTTTCTTACATTCAGGGGTAGAAATAAAATATAATGAAGTGTTTCAGTATTTAAGCTAGATCATTCATTTTTGTTTTTTAACAAGCATTATATATTGAACTAATGTATGTATTATGGTATAATTATATTGAAGTAAAAAAATAATTTCAAGGTCACAAATTGCGATCTCAAAATTATATTCAGGGAGGGATGGAAAAATGAATGAATTAGTTATTAGTGGTATTAAAATTGAAGATTTGATTTATGAAGTTAGAGGAAAACAAGTGATGTTAGCGAGTGATGTAGCTAAACTTTATCAAGTGGAGACGTTTAGAGTTAATGAAGTAGTTAAAAGAAACTTAAAACGTTTTCCTGAGGATTTTTGCTTTCAACTAACGCAAAAAGAATGGGATAATTTGAGATCGCAATTTGCGATGTCAAAAAATGGAAGAGGTGGAATAAGGTATTTACCATATGTTTTTACTGAGCATGGGGTTATGATGTTAAGTGGCCTTTTAAAAAGTGATATTGCTGTTCAAGTTAATGTTGCTATTATTAATGCTTTTGTGGCAATGAGAAAATATATTGCTAGCAATACTTTAGGAAATAGAGTCTCTAATATAGAGAGTAAATTAATTGATTATGATCATAAATTTGAGGTTATCTTTGAAAAAATGGATAATGAAAAAGTGCATCATTTATTTTTTGATGGGCAAATCTATGATGCTTATTCTCTTTTGTGTGATATTTTAAATGAAGCTAGGGATAGTATTATTTTGATAGATAACTATTTAGATAAAAGTATTTTAGATATTTTAGCTAAAGTAGATAAAAGTGTATTCATTATCACTAAAAATATAAATCAAAAAGATTTAGAAATGTATCAAAGGCAATATCAAAATATTATGATTAAATGTGATAATTCTTTTCATGATCGGTTTATTATCATAGATAAAAAGATATTATATCATTGTGGAGCATCTTTTAAAGATTTGGGTAAAAAGTGTTTTGCTATTACTAAAATGGAGGATAAAGAAATATTAGAAAATTTACTTGTTAAAATTGGGTGAAATCAAATAGGATAATTTGAAGTTATCATTTGTGTTTTTAAAATTGGATTAAATTAAAATTATATTCAGGGAGGATGGAAAAATGAATGAATTAGCAGTTAGTGGTATTAAAATTGAAGATTTAATTTATGAGGTTAGGGGAAAACAAGTGATGTTTGATAGTGATTTAGCTAAATTATATCAATGTGCTAATGGTACAAAGTCTTTAAATTTAGCAGTTAAAAGACATATTAATCGATTTCCTGAAAGATTTATGTTTCAATTAATGAAAGAAGAATATTGTAACTTGAAGTTTCAATCTGAAACTTCATGTTGGACTTGTTAAAATTGGTGGATAAAAGTGATGTAAATATTATTTTTATCCGTTGACTTATTTATATTACTAGCATATAATTAAATATATGAACAATTATTCAGATAAGAGAGTGATAAAATGGGTAAAGATTTGATTCATGAAAATTTAGCAAAACAAGTGAAGAATAAAATGCTTAGTGATGATTTATTGTTTGATATTGCAGAGGTTTTTAAAATATTTGGTGATAGTACAAGAATAAAAATTATTTATGCTTTGAAATTAAGTGAGTTATGTGTATCAGATTTGGCATTTATTACGAATAGTAGTGATTCTGCGATTTCTCATCAACTACGAATTTTAAAGCAAGCAAAATTAGTGAAGTCAAGAAAAGAAGGAAAAGTGGTTTATTATAGTTTGAAAGATGACCATGTAATTAAATTGTTTGAGATAGGATGTGAACATGCCCATGAATTATAAGTATTATTTAGAAAATTTAGATTGTGCTAATTGTGCTAAAAAAATTGAAGATGAAATTAAAAAAGATGATCGTTTTACAAATGTAGTAGTAAATTTTAGTACTTTGACTTTGAATTTTAAAACAGATATAGAAAATCCTTTTCCAGATATTTTTAATATGATTAAAAAAGTAGAACCTAATGTACTTGTTTATACGGAGGAAAAAAATGAAAAAAGTCAAGATTTAGAGTTATTTCGGTTTATTGTAGCCGTTGTTATTTTAGGGATTTCTTTTTTGATTTCTAATCCAGTGATTCAGGAAGTTATGCTTATTCTTTGTTATTTACTTTTGATGTATAAAACATTTATTAAGGCAATTAAAAAGATTATTCAATCACATCGTATTGATGAAAATGCTTTAATATGTATTTCAGCAATAGGAGCTTATATTCTTGGGGAGCATATGGAAGGGCTTATGGTTTTACTTTTATATGTTTTAGGTAAAATATTGGAAGATAAAGCTGTTAATAAAAGTCGTTCTTCGATTAAAGATTTAGTGGAATTAAAAGCAAGTTATGCTAATTTAAAGGTAAATAATAGAGTTACAAAAGTGAGAAGTGAAGACTTAAAAATAGGTGATATTATTGTTGTTAAAAAAGGAGAACTTATTCCTGTTGATGGAAAAATTATTAAGGGATGTGCAACTCTTGATACTTCGGGGCTTACTGGTGAAGCTGTAGCAAGAGAATTAAAGGTGAATGATCTAGTTTTATCGGGATATATTAATTTGGGTGAAATAATTGAAGTAGAGGTTATGCATACTTATTTTGATAGTACTGCTTATAAAATATTAGAACTTACTTTAAATGCTACCAATAATAAAGCAAAAGCAGAAACTTTTGTTTCGAAAGTAGCTAGTTATTATACACCGATTGTTCTTATTGTAGCAGTTGTCCTTGGGATATTTTTACCACTTGTATCAAATGTAACTTATAGTGATAGCATTTATCGGGCTTTAACATTTTTAGTTATATCTTGCCCTTGCGCCATCGCTATTTCGGTTCCTCTTTCTTATTTTGCAGGTATTGGTATTAGTTCGAAGAAAAAGATACTTGTTAAAGGAAGTAATTATTTAGATGCTCTTACGAAGTGTGATACTATTGTTTTTGATAAAACGGGAACACTTACAACGGGATCTTTTGAGTTGCAGGAAATTCAAGTTTATGATAATCATTATACTAAGGAAGATATTTTAAAAATTGCGAGTCTGGGGGAATCTTTTTCTAATCATCCTATTGCAAAATTAATTTTAAAAGAAAATCATCAAAAATTAGTTTTATCTAAAGTTGTTGATTTTAGAGAAATTGACGGAAAGGGAATCGAATTTCAATATGAAGGAAATTCAATTAGAGTTGGAAGTGCTTCTTTTTGTCAAACAGATTTGGCTGGTAGTAATTTTGTTCAAGTAAATGGAAAGGTTGCAGGAGCTTTTATTTTTAATGATCATATTAAAGAAAATACTCGTGATGTTATCCAATGTTTGAAAAAATATGGTATCAAAACTTATATGTTTACTGGTGATAATTCTTCTTTTGCTAAAATTGTTGCTGAGAATACGGGAATTGATGAATATAAAGCAGAGCTTCTTCCTCAAGAAAAGTTTCGGGAACTTAATGATTTGCAACAACATCATCAAGTTATCTTTGTTGGAGATGGAATTAATGATGCACCTTCTTTGGTTCAAGCTGATGTTGGTATTAGTATGGGTAGTATTGGTAGTAATAGTGCGATCGAAGCAAGTGATATTGTAATTATGAATGATGATTTAAAGGGAATACCTACGATGCTTGATATTGCTCATAAGACAAAACGGATTATAATGATGAATTTAGTATTTTCTATTGGAATTAAAATTTTGATTTTTGTTTTGGCGATGTTTGGAATTGCCCACATGGCTGCAGCAGTATTTGCAGATACTGGGGTTACTTTGCTTGCTATATTAAATTCTCTTCGTATTTTAAAAGAGTAAAGTGATTTATGGGTTAGAATATTTTGATATAAAAAAACGACAAGATTTTTTAAATTTTATTGTCGTTTATTTTTTTTAGATTTCCTTTTAAGGGAGTTACTTTCCAACTAAGAAGTTCATCTAGATAAGGTTCGTAGTAATCATTTAATAAGTATATATTTTTATTGAAATAAAAAGCAAAAGCAATTTCAGCAAAACTGTTTGGTCCGATATAATTTTCGATTCCATTTTTTGCTGTATTTACTACTAAAACAATCTTATTATTTGGATCTTCTATTCTTTTGAAATGAGCACGAGAGGCAATTTCTTTTGGGAATCCTTTCATGCATTCTTCTGGCAAAAGAACATGATATCCGCTTTTTTCTAAAGTGTTTTTAATTTCTATAATCTTATCTTTTACTTTCATGCTCCCACAAAGAATTATGTTTTGCATATTCTCACCTTGTTCATTATATATCTCTATATTTTCCTTGTCAAGTAATGTCAGTAGTTAAAATTTGCAAAAATTTATAAAATATAATATAATGATGTCGGTGAATATTATGCAAATTGATCAAGTTGAATTAACGAACTGTGCTGTTCGAACAAGTCAGTATCCGGATGAGGGATTACCAGAGTTTTTGCTTGTTGGTAGAAGTAATGTTGGAAAATCGAGTTTTATTAATACTTTAATTAATCGTAAAAACTTTGCTCATACTTCTTCAAAACCAGGAAAAACACAAACTTTAAATTTTTATCTTATTAATAAAAGTTTTTATTTTGTTGATGTTCCTGGATATGGATATGCTTCTGTTAGTCATGAAAGACAAAGAAAATTTGGGGTTATGATTGAAGAATATCTAAAATCAAGAGAGTCTTTAAAGTGTGTTTTTTTACTGATTGATTATCGTCATAAACCTACGGAAGATGATCTATTAATGTATGATTTTCTTAAATATTATAATTTAAAAATAAAAATTGTAGCAACAAAATACGATAAAGTTAGTAAAAATAATCGTGAAAAACAAAATAAATTAATTAAAGACACTTTAAAATTAAATGAAGGAGAAGATTTTATTGCTTTTTCTACTGTTTCAAAAAAGGGTAGAGATGAAGTATATGAAGTCATTAAAGAATTATTATGATTAGTTTGAATCGAGAAAAGAATTTCGTTGATGATTATGTCGTATTTGATTTAGAAACAACAGGGTTTGATCCTAAGATTTCTAAAATTATTGAGATTGGGGCTTTGAAATATCGGAATAATGAATTGGTGGAGGAATTAAGTATTTTGATTAATCCTGGATGTCGTATTCCCGATATTATTACTGCAATTACAGGAATTGATGATGAACTTGTGAAAGATGCGGTTTCTATTGCTGATGCACTTCCACAGTTTATTCTTTTTATTGAAGATCTGCCTCTTGTTGCTCATAATTCAAGATTTGATTTGTCTTTTATCGAAGAAAATATTTTAGAATTGGGATTACCTATGATTCAGAATAAAAATATTGATACCGTTTATTTGTCACGTAAGTATATTAAAGATGTTTATAATCATAAGTTGGAAACTTTAAAAGATCATTTTGGTCTTACCTATTCTTCTCATCGAAGTGTGGAAGATTGTCTTACGACAAATTACGTTTATCAATATTGTAAAAATAAAGCGACCGTAAATAGTTAATATGAAAAGTGATAAAAGAATTAAGGTTTATAATAAAAAATATAAAAATGAACTCGATCAAGCTTTACGAATAGTTGAACCATATTTGATTGATGCTTTTACTATGTTTTATGGAGAAGAGTATCGCGATCAAATTAGAACTACTATTAAAAATGTTGGTTATACTTATTTTTTATCAGAAACTTTTTTTGAATTATTCGAAAGAAAAAGTTTTGGTGTAAGTTTAAAGGATCAACGGGTTATACGTTATTATCTCAAGTATTTAAAAAAATTAAAATTTAGATATGATAGAATTCATGATTTGGATGCTTTAGAAGCAGAAATTTTAGAAACATTAATTGTAAAATCTACTTTTGATCATAAAACATTAATATATTCTAATTTTTTAGAATTCTTATCATGTGATGTTCCTGTTTATTCATTAATGATTGAAGAAGGAGAAGACTTCTTTTATAAATCTATTTTTTTACGATTTTTGTGATTAATTTAGAAATTATTATTTATGAACTTAATCATGCTATAATGATTGATGCAGAGGCTACTACCGAAGAAGAAATTATGATGCCTAATTTATTTATAGTAGAAGAGTGTGAAGAATTATTTAATGATTATATTGCAAATTTGGTTTTAAAAAATTATTATGATGCAAAATCACCACTTCCACAGGCACTTCGAAGATTTCAATTTATAAATAAATATGAAAATTATTTTTACTTAATTGATTCTTTTTATTATGTTTTTTCCCAAGTAATTAAGAAAAGTATTATGACAAAGAATTTTAATTTATTATGGGAATATGCTGGAAGAGAAGATTTTACTTTATTTTGTAGTCTTGTTCAAAAATATTATTTGCAAGGTAATTGTTCTAGGGAAGAATACTTTCAGTTAAATGAACTTGTTTTAAAAATGAATGACCATGCTTTATCTATTTTACCGGTCGATTATGAAGGGTGTTTTATGGAGTTGGAGAATATGGGTTATCGTGTTCGAAAACTTAAATAGGAGGATTTATGCGTTTTATTAAAAAACATAAATTTGTTTTTATTATCATTATTGTTATTATTCTTATTTGTATTAGTGTACCACTATTCTTTTTTGTCTATCAAAAAAACAAACCTTATTATACTGCTTCTGATTTTGATATCGTAACTGTTACGAGTAGTGTGGATGCCAATCATAATGGCGTTGATGATTATACTGATATTTTACTTGGAGCAAGAGAAGATGCGATTCATCATCCTACTTATGATGGAAGATATTGGGATACTGGTTATCCACCAGATGATATAGGGGTTTGTACCGATGTTATTTGGAGAGCTTTTAAAAATGCTGGATATGATTTGCGAGCTATGGTTGATCATGATATTCAAATGAGTAATGATGAAGATTATCATATTCCATATCCAGATTCCAATATTGATTTTCGAAGAGTTGGAAATTTAGAAGTATTTTTTTCTAAATATGCTCTTAATTTAACTTTAGATGTAAATGATATTAGCGAATGGCAACCTGGTGATATTGTTGTTTTTGATAGTAGGCATATTGGAATTATTAGTGACAGAAGAAATAAACAAGGGGATGCTGATGTGATTCATAATTCGGGACAGCCAAATCGAGAAGAGGATGTTTTAAGAAAAAGAGCCAAAAAGGATCCGATTAGTGGGCATTTCCGATGGGATGCATCTAAAATAGAGGATATTATAATCTATTGGGAGGAAGGAGCTGAAGATACTTATTGTTGAAGATGATGAAGCAATTTTAGATGGACTTGCTTTTTGTCTTAGAAAAGAAGAATTTGAAATTGTTTGTACTGCTTTAGGAGAAGAGGCTTATCATATTACTAAGGAACAAGATTTTGATTTGTTACTTTTAGATATTAATCTTCCTGATATGAATGGATTAAAGCTGTATCGAAAAATAAAGGAAATTAAAGATATCCCTACTATTTTTTTGACAGCGAATGATTCAGAACTTAGTGTGGTAGAAGCTCTTGATAGTGGGGCTGATGATTATATTACAAAACCATTTAAGACGAGAGAATTGATTAGTCGGGTTCATTCGGTTTTAAGAAGAGTTAAGAAAGAAGAGCCAAGTATTATTCAAATTAAAGATATTGTGATTCATTTAAAAGAAGCAAAAGTTTTTAAGAGGAATGTTCCCGTTTTTTTAACGGCATTAGAATATAAAATATTGCTTATTTTATTTATGCATCCGGGTAAGGTTTTTACAAGAGAAGCGATTTTAGCGGATATATGGGATACGGAAGAAGAATATGTAAATGATAATACTCTTACGGTTTATATTAAGAGAATTCGTGAAAAAATAGAAGATGATCCAACGAATCCGAAAATTATTCTTACTATTAGAGGGCTTGGTTATCAGGTGAATGATGAAAAATAGGAAAATATGGATTTGTCTTTTGGGAAGTATTATTCTTCTTTTCATTTTAATTTTTTCTTTGTTGAGGCTTTATGATTTTTTTATTTATGATTCTCTTAATAAAATGGTTTATTCTTTAGAAGAGGTTTATCCGGATGTAGAAATTGATGTGATTCAAACTTTAATGGATGAAAAAGAGGTTCCTAAAGTTTTAGATAAATATGGAATTAATCCGGATACTATTCATGAACTTGGCAATTACCAATCTTTTCGAAATGAAATTATTTTAATCGTGGTTTTTGCTATTTTTCTACTTCTTTTTCTCTTCTTTTTTGTTTATTTTCTTCAAAATAAAAGAATAAAAAAAGAGATTAAAATTATAAATCAATATTTGCAAGATATTTTAAATGATCAATATGAATTAAATATAGCAGAATATCATGAAAATGAATTGAGTGTTTTAAAAAATGATATTTATAAGGTTACTCTTAAATTGAAAGAATTGAGTTCTTATGAACAAAAAGAACAACAATTTTTGATGAATACATTAGAAGATATTTCTCATCAATTAAAAACACCATTAACTGCTTTAATGATTACTAATGATATTTTGGCTCATAATGATATTACAGAAGAAGAAAGAATGAGTTTCTTGAAAAAAGAAACAAAAGAATTAGAAAAAATGGAATGGTTAATTACGACACTTTTAAAACTTAGTAAACTTGATAGTGGGCAGGTAGCATTTAAAAAAGAAAAAATAAATGTTAATGATTTAATTGATGAATCTTTGGAGTCTTTGCTTATTCCTTTCGAATTAAAGCATATTACGGTTGTAAAAAAGCATTTGGATTTTAATCTTTTTTGTGATGTTTCTTGGATGAGAGAAGCTCTCACAAATATTTTGAAGAATGCGTATGAACATACAAAAGAGAAGGGAAAAATTGTGATTTCGGGAGATGATAATCCTGTTTATAAAGCGATTATTATTACTGATTATGGTGTAGGAATTAAAAAAAGCGATATTAAAAATATTTTTAGAAGATTTTATAGTACAAGTTCTTCTAAAAATAGTATGGGGATTGGACTTAATATGGCACGTATTATTGTAGAAAAGCATCATGGTAAAATAGAAGTTGATAGTGAGGTAGGAAAATATACTACGTTTAAAATTTTGTTTATGAAAAGTAATTGTTAAATTCTTTGTATACGTCATAGTTTGTGACTAAATTGTAATTAAAATTGTCACCTTAGAGTCATAATTCTTTTATATAATATTATTGGAGGAGAAAAATATGGAAATATTAAAAGTTCAAGATTTATGTAAAACTTATGATACGGGTGGAGTACCAGTAAAAGCTCTTGATCATGTGAGTTTTACGGTAAATAAGGGAGAATTTGTTGCAATTGTAGGAGCTAGTGGTTCAGGGAAATCGACTCTTTTACATATTTTAGGAGGGGTTGATCGACCTAGTAGTGGTCATGTTTATTTAAATGGGAAAGATGTTTATCAGTTAAATGAAAATAATTTAGCAATATTTCGAAGAAGAGAAGTAGGACTTATTTATCAATTTTATAATTTGATTCCTATTTTAAATGTTAAAGAAAATATTACATTGCCTGTGTTGTTAGATGGAAAAGAACCAGATTCTAAATATTTAAATGATCTTATTCATACTTTGGGGTTAGAAAATCGTGTTAATCATTTGCCAAATGAACTTTCGGGTGGTCAACAACAAAGAGTATCGATTGGGCGTGCTCTTATGAATCATCCAGCCCTTTTATTAGCGGATGAGCCAACTGGTAATTTGGATAGTAAGGCAAGTAAAGAAATATTGGAATTATTACAGGTTTCCAATGAAAAATATGATCAGACGATTATAATGATTACTCATGATAAAGAGCTTGCTTTGCATGCGAAAAGAATTATTACTCTTGAAGATGGAAAAATTATTCATGATGAATTTGTAGGTGAGGAACATGAAAATTCTTAATAAACTTACGATTAAACATCTATTTATGAATAAAAAGAGAACTTTAGTAACGATTATTGGTATCACTTTGTCTACCGCTTTAATGGTGGGAATTGGTTTACTTGTATCTACCTATTTAGAATCGATGAGGTTGGATGCAGAGGAAAATCATGGAAGTTATCATGCTATGGTTGAAGGTGTCGATGATAAAGAGTTAGAAATTATTGAAAATAATGTTAATTTAAGTCGAAGTTATTATTTTTCACCTTTGGGATTTGCTAAGGTAGATAGTGCTAATGAATATAAGCCATATTTATATGTAGTAGATGCTAATAAATCTTTTTTGGATAGTCTTTCTTTAATAGAAGGTAGACTTCCTGAAAATAGTAATGAGATTGTTATTAGTGAACATGTTAATACCGATGGTCAATTAAATTATCAAGTTGGGGATGTTATTACTCTTTCAATTGGGACAAGAGTGGTTGATGGTGAAGAAATGGAAATTAGTCATAATTATGGGCTTTCTACTTCTTGGGAAGGGGATACTTCAATCCCTAATGAAGAATCTTTGAATGTTATATTAACAAAAACTTATACCATTGTTGGAATTGTAGAACGAAGTTTTTATGAAGATTTTAGTGCTGCTGGATATATGGTGTTTAGTTTTAATACCAGTAGTCATTCTCTTAATAATATTTATTTAGAATATAAGCATCCTTCTAAATCTTATCAATATACTGAAGAGATGGTTTCTAATCTTGGGTTGGAAGATCTTTCTTATAATTATAATGATTCTCTTTTGTATTTTTATGGAGTTAGTAAATACGATAATATCAATAATACTTATTTACCATTGATTTTAATTGCTTTAACCGTTATTTCTATTGGTTGTATTATTGTTATTTATAATTCTTTTGCTATTTCGACTATGGAGAGAAAGAAGAGTTTTGGACTTTATTCTTCAATTGGAGCGACTAGTAAACAGATTCTTAAAACGGTATTATTTGAAGCTTTTGTCGTAGGTATTATAGGTATATTACTGGGAATTATAGGAGCTTTTTTAGGAATTTATATTGTTGTATTAATATTAAATCATTTGCTTGGTAGTTTTATTGATCTTCATTTTGTTTTTCATGTTAATCTTTTATATTTAATTATTCCTTTATTTTTTATGGTTATTGTTATTTTTATTTCAGCTTATTTGCCAGCGAAACGTAGTAGTAAGATAACACCAATTGAAGCGATAAGAGGAAATGATGATATAAAGATATCAAAAAAAGAAGTTCGAACGCCTAAGTTTATTCGTGCTCTTTTTGGAATAGAAGGAGATCTTGCTTTTAAAAATATTAAGAGAAATAAAAAGAAATATCGAATTACAGTAATTTCGTTATTTATTAGTATTGTCATGTTTAATACTTTTACTTCTTATTTGGGGTATGTTACTAAAGCGAGTGATGCAGTGGATTACTATGATTATGATATTGGTATTGATCTTCAAGGAGATTTAGGGACGGTAGAAGAAGATATGGATCAAATACTTAGAAACTATGATATTGATGATGCTTTAGAAATAATGGATTATGGAGCATTGAGAGTTACGAATTTAAGTGAAAGTGATTTTACTTTGGAATATCGTAATTTGGGTTATCAAGATATTCAAGAAGATAATGGACTCGTTTTTAATTATTATGTATTAAGTGATGATGATTATAAAGAAATTACGGATAGTGAGGCATTACTTATTAATTCTAAATATTTTACTATTTATACTGATAGTAGTAGAACCGTTCGGGATGTTGAAATATTTCAAG
>JAGHGS010000114.1 GCA_017888105.1 Bacilli bacterium | reverse complement strand
GTACATAAACATGACTATCATTCTAATCGTGGGCGTTTAATGAAAGTTGGTAAGAGAAGAAAATTACTTGCTTACTTAAAAGATAATGATGTTGGTTGTTATCGGAATGTTATTAAGAAATTAAATTTAAGAAAATAAGGGCACTAGAATTTTTAGTGTCTTTTTTTGTAAATAGAAGGAGCATATATGAAGAAAGTATTTAAATTCGATTTTTTAGGAAGAGATTTAATTGTTGAGACTGGAGAACTTGCTAAACAAGCAGATGGAGCAGTTTTGGTACGTTATGGAGATACAGTTGTTTTATCAGTTTGTGTTATGGGAAAAGAAGTAATGGGACAAGATTTTTTCCCTCTTCAAGTTTTATATCAAGAAAAATTATATTCGGTAGGTAAAATACCTGGAGGATTTATTAAAAGAGAAGGTCGACCTAGTGATGCAGCCACTCTTGCTGCAAGACTTATTGATCGACCTATCAGGCCTATGTTTGATGAGGCTTTAAGACAAGAAATTCAAGTTGTTAATACGGTATTATCTGTTGATCCAGATAATTCTCCAGAAATGGCAGCACTTTTTGGAACTAGTTTATGTCTAGGTATTTCTAAAATTCCTTTTGATGGACCAGTAAGTGGTGTTATTGTTGGTAAAGTTGATGGTAAGCTTGTTATTAATCCAACTGCTGAACAAGTAGAAGCAAGTACTCTTTCTTTAACGGTTGCTGGTACAAAGGATGCTATTTGTATGGTTGAGGCTGGAGCACAAGAATTAAGTGAGAAGGAAATGCTTGAAGCTTTAATGTTTGGTCATGAAAATTTAAAAGCATTGTGTAAATTTCAACAAGAAATTATTGATGAGATTGGACAGGAAAAAATTGAATTGCCAAAAGCAGAGATTGATCCAGAGATTGATAAGGCTGTTAGAGAGTTTGCAACGAAAGATATGCTTGCAGCGATTCAAATTAAGGATAAGTTAGAAAAATATGCAGCAATTGATGAAGTAAAGATGCGGACGGTTGAAAACTTTACCGAAGTTTATGCTGAAGATTCCGATGCTGATGAAAAAATTAAACAAGTAGAAAAAATTGTTCATTTAATTGAGGCAGAAGAAGTAAGAAAATTAATTACTGATAAACATATTCGCCCAGATGGAAGAGCTATGGATGAGATAAGACCACTTTCTTGTGAAATAGATCTTCTTCCGCGTACTCATGGTTCAGCGGTATTTACACGTGGTGAGACACAGTCCCTTGCTACTACAACTTTAGGAGCGATTGGTGAACATCAAATCTTAGACGGTTTAGGTTTAGAAGATTCAAAACGTTTCATGCTTCATTATAATTTCCCAGCTTTCTCTGTTGGTGAAACCGGACGATATGGTGCACCTGGTAGAAGAGAAATTGGCCATGGCGCTTTAGGTGAAAGAGCACTTGCCCAAGTAATACCTAGTGAAGAAGAATTTCCTTATACAATACGTGTTGTAAGTGAAATATTGGAATCTAATGGAAGTAGTAGTCAAGCAACGATTTGTGCTGGGTGTTTAAGTTTAATGGCAGCAGGTGTGCCTATTAAAGCACCGGTTGCAGGTATAGCGATGGGACTTATTGAATCAGCAGATAAAAAGAAGCATACTATACTTACTGATATTCAAGGACTTGAAGATCATATGGGAGATATGGACTTTAAAGTTGCAGGTACACGTAAGGGTATTACTGCTTTACAAATGGATATTAAGATTAAAGGTGTTACGGAAAAAATTTTGAAAGAAGCTTTAGCTCAAGCAAAAAAAGCAAGATTACAAATTCTTGATGTTATGGAAGACTGTATTCCTGAACCTCGTAAGAGTTTAAGTAAGTATGCACCAAAGATTGATACATTTAAAATTAATCCTGATAAGATCAAAGATGTTATTGGGCGTGGTGGAGATATGATCACGAAAATTATTTTAGAAGCAAGTAATGTTAAAAGTGTCAATGATAAAGATGCAGTTAAAGTAGACTTGGAAGATGATGGTAGAGTAATTATATATCACACAGATGCAGCTATTATTGCTAAAACAAGAAAAATGATTGAAGATGTGGCAAGAGAAGTAGAAGAAGGAACAATTTATACTGGTAGGGTCGTTAAAGTTGAAGACTTTGGATGCTTTGTAGAGTTGTGGCCTGGATGTGAAGGGTTAGTACACGTGTCTGAACTTGATACAAAAAGAGTTGATAAACCAAAAGATATTGTAAGTGTTGGCGATAAAATACTCGTTAAAGCTTTAGGATATGATAATCGTGGTAGACTTAATTTATCAAGAAAACAAGCTTTACCTAAACCAGATAAAAAAGAAGATAAAAAGAGTAAGAAAAAATAAGCAGTTTCAAGCTTATTTTTTCTATTAAAAAGGAATGATTATATGATTGGAATATTTGATTCGGGAATAGGAGGAGTAACAGTATTTAGAGAAATATTAAAAAAACTTCCTAATTATTCCTATATTTATTATAGTGATTCAAAAAATAATCCATATGGAGATAAAACTTATGAAGAATTAATAGAGATTACAGAAAATATTGTGGATTATTTGGTGAGTTATGGTTGTAAAATTATTGTTATTGCTTGTAATACGGCGAGTGCTATTTGTAAGGATTATTTAAGAGATAAATTTGATGTACCAATAGTAGCAATTGAACCGGCTTATAAAATGGTTAATGATACAAATCCTCAAGGTAAAACTTTAATTTTAGCAACAAAAGGGACTTTAGAATCCGAAAAATTTCAAGAGTTATATCATAAATATGATAATCATAATACGAGTATTTATGAATGTGTTGGGTTAGCTGATTTGATAGAACAAAATAAAACAGTGGAAATAGATGAGTATTTAAAACAGCATTTAACTCCATTTATGGGAGTAGAAAACATTGTTTTAGGGTGTACTCACTATCCTTTGATTATTGATAAAATAAAGCAGGTTTTAGGTGATGTGAAATTTTATGATGGAAGTTTGGGAGTAGTTCATCAACTTGAAAAAGTAATTTCAGATATTTCTTTACAACCTAGTGAGTTTAATATTAAATTTATTGATTCATCGAATAAATCAATAAAAAAAGAAAGATTTGAGGAAATTTTAGAACGAAGGGTTAATTAGTTATTAGCTCTTTTAATTTGACTTTTTCATCAATCTTTCCAAGTAAATAATCACTGGATATATTAAATATTTTAGAATATTCTCTTAGAAAACTTGTTAATATTAAAGTTTTACCACTTTCATAACGAGATATTACACCATTATCCGTATTTAGTTTTTTTGCAATTTTGTCTTGAGTATATTTATGCTCTTTTCTTATTTCTTTTAATCTTTTTGGATATAGATTATAATCTATGTCCATTTTCATGTTGGGATAGTTTTTAATTTTATTTAATTTTAAGATATAGTCAATTGAACAACGATATATTTTACATAAATCAATTAATCTTTTTAAAGGGATAGGAGTAATTTCTAATTCCCATAAAGAATAGGTACTTCTTGATACTCCTAGTTTTTTAGCTATATCTTTTTGTGGTATTCCTTCTTCTTCTCTCATAAATTTAATATTCAGGTTTAAAGGTGCTTTATTTTCCTCTCTTATATCTATTGCTTGCATGCTATCTCTCCATATTTATGACATTATTACATAGATATAGAATAGTAAAAATCTGATGCTGTAAAATAACATAAATTTTTTTCAAAAATCCTTTTAAATTAGTTGTAAAATCTTTTTGGGTATTATATAATTTATACATACAGCTCAGCTACTTTCTATTGTCAAAACTATTGTAGCATAAATGAGCTGTTTTTAATATGTTTTTAGAAGAGTTTAGGGTCGATAATATTATTTATCGACCTTACTCATTTTGAAAAACTGTCCATAGGTAAGTAAATTAAAGTTAACTTGTGTAAAGTTATCTTTTTTTAATACATTTGTTTTGGTATAATATTAATTGTAGTTAGGTGGTAATAAAATGTTTGATAAATTAAATGAACAACAATTAGAAGCAGTAAAGCATATAGATGGACCGTGTTTAGTCATTGCGGGGGCTGGTTCTGGTAAGACCAAAGTTTTAACAACTAGAATAGCATATTTACTTGAACAAGGTATTAGTGATACAAATATTCTTGCAATTACATTTACGAATAAAGCAGCTAAAGAGATGAGAGAACGATTAAATGTACTTGTTCCGGATAATCATGTGTTTGTGGGGACTTTCCATTCTTTTGGGCTTAAAATTATAAGAGAAAATGTAGATTCTTTAGGTATGAATAAGAATTTTACAATTTTAGATAGTGATGATGTTTTAAGTTTGATTAAAAAGATTATGAAAGAAAAAGATATTGATCCAAAAGAGATTAGTCCTTATTTTGTTCGGAGTAAGATTAGTTTTATTAAAAATGAGAATCTTAGTGATGTGGAAATTGATAAATATTTTAATACACCTGCAGAGAAGAAAGTTATAGAAATTTATCATGAGTATTTAAAAGTTTTGAAGAAAAATAATTCGGTTGATTTTGATGATTTGTTAAAATTACCTGTAGAATTATTTAAAAGAAATAGTGATATTTTAGAACATTATCAAGAACATTATCAATATATTTTAATTGATGAGTATCAAGATACAAATGAAG
>JAGHGS010000113.1 GCA_017888105.1 Bacilli bacterium | reverse complement strand
TCCTAATTCTATCATTATTTCACTTGTTGATTTTGGAATCTTGCAAAATTCTAATACTATTTGTTGATATTTAAGGACTTGATCACTGACTTGATCAATAATTGTTTTTTTATTTCTAAATATCACTTTAAAACTATCTCTTTCTTCATAAAATTCCGGTTCCGGAAGATCATAATTTCTCATTTCTCGTTTCATAGTAGGAATTCCGGAGTGTCTATTTTCAATGACCGAGCTTTTTTCTTCAAGAATTCTTACAATAGTAGGGTTTCTTGACTCCATAATCGTAGCAGTTCCAAGTTTTTCTAACTTGTTTGTTCCATACAAAGCTCCTGGATTTAATATTTCTACTCTATCATTATACATATAAACAGATATATAAGCGTTTTCAGTTTGAGTACTATAATCTCTATGAATCAAAGCATTAGCAACTGCTTCTCTTAAAGCTTTTATCGGATATTCTGTTCTATCTACTCTTTTTCCTTCTGAATCAATAATAATTCTTGTTTTCATATTTCTTTGTAAAAAATTCATGGTTTCTTCAAACATTTCTTCGATTGTTCCTTCAATCCTTTTGTTGTCTGTAAATCTTTCCTCATTAACTCCAGTATCACCTAATTCAATTCCTGGTATTACAGCGCACGCAATAAATAGTTGAGGATAAAATGTTTGAGGATATTCGCCAAATATTAGAGTTCCCGCTAAAGTCGGATAAGTATCTTTACCACTTTTATCAATAATACCACATATTTTCAAGCATTTTCAAAAGTATTTTTTGAAAAATTTGGTTTGTCTTTTTTTATCTTATTAATGTATTTTTCTAATTCTTCTTGATTTAAATCTTCTATTACTGCTCTTTTGGTAGGTCTAGTATCTTCAAATATATGGTCGTTATAACTTTGTAATGCATATATTTCGTAATCAGTCATTAATTCGTCCCTATCACCTACTCTCGTATAAGATCCATTTTTTAATCCTTTAGGACGATAATAACATGGCTTTTTGTTTTGAGCTAATTCTTCTACTTTTACTGCTAAAATATTTTTGCCATCATATTCCATTGGCAAAATATCTACTCTTATAGCTGGTTCCATAGCATCACTACACATTGAAGCAATATGTTTTTGCAAGTCATTTAAATTATAAACACCTTCGACATTAAAATCATTTTCTTCATTAATTCCAAATATATTTATTCCACCATATTTATTTGAAAAACTTGAAAAGGTATCATAACATTTTTTGGGAAATCCATGAGATGCTGTCTTCACTTCTATTTTGTTTGTTTCGGTTTTATGCTTTTTTAAAAATTCGATTGCATCTATAACTTCATTTTTTTCCATTCTATCATCTCCAATCATACATATTTTTTTCTTCATAATAAATTATTTTATTTTATTATATCATTTTCTTTATCATTTTGGCGAAAAATCATTTCATAAAAAAACAATGATTTACTCATTGATTCTTTCTGTTTTTGGTAAAATTATAAGCATCTCGACACATATCTTCCAAAGTCTTTTCAGCTTTCCAACCTAGTTCTTTTTCAGCAAGATGAGCATCAGCATAATATTCATCAATGTCACCAGGTCTTCTTTCTGTAATTTTATATGGAATTTTAACATTATTCGCTTTTTCAAAAGCATGGACAATATCTAAAACACTATAACCTATTCCTGTGCCTAAATTATATATTAATAAACCATCATCTATATTATTTAATTTTTCAATACCATTAATATGGGCTCTTGCTAAATCCATAATATGGATATAATCTCTTACACCAGTACCATCCTTGGTATTATAATCATCACCAAATACACTTAATTCTTTTAATTCCCCAGTTGCAACCATAGAAATATATGGCATTAAATTAGCAGGAATACCATTAGGTTCTTCGCCAATTATTCCGGATGGATGTGCTCCAACTGGATTAAAATATCTAAATATTAATATTTTCCAATTATTATCTGATGTATATAAATCTTCTAATATTTTTTCAACAAATAATTTGCTTGTTGAATACGGATTTGTTGTTCCACCAGTTTTGGCTTTTTCTGTTAAAGGAATAAATTCTGGAGTTCCATATACTGTTGCAGTACTGCTAAATATAATTGATTTGACATTATGTTCATTCATTGCTCTTAAAAGTGTTAAAACACTGCTTACATTATTAATATAATAATCAATTGGTTTTGCTACACTTTCACCAACTGCTTTATATGCTGCAAAATCTATTACATAATCAATTCTATTTTCTTCAAATATTTTATCTAAAATACTTTTATCTAAAACATTTCCTTCATAGAATTTAATTTTTTTCCAGTTAATTTTTTGATTTTTTCTAATATTGTTGGTTTACTATTGCTGAAATCATCTAGTCCAATTATTTCATATCCAGCATTTAATAATTCAACGCATGTGTGACTGCCAATGTAACCTGTACAACCTGTTATAAATATTTTTTTCGTAAAATTCTCCTAATTTTTTCTCTTTATATTTTTTTATAATTGCATATACTATATATTTACTAGCAAATCCATTTCCATACGGATTTGTAGCTTTTACCATTTTTTCATATTTTTCTTGATTTGTTAATAGCATTGTATTCATTTCTCTTTTTCAACTTTAGATTATTTCTTTTAGAAATAACATAAACTAAAACGTGAATGATTTGGAAAATCTGTGTTAATACTTATTTTTAATAAATTAGATTTAATATTATTCTTTATTCCTAATTTTAAATAAAAATTTAATATTATTATTCCAAAATCTTTTTAATCTTCTTGGTTCCTTTATGATTCTATATAACCATTCTAGGTTTAGTTTAATAAATAGCTTGGGTGCTCTTTTTTTTATGCCGCTTAAAACGTCAAAAGATCCTCCAACGCCAATATATATTCCTTTTTTGGCATTTTTAAAATATTTATTAATTAATTTTTCTTGCATAGGAATTCCCATGGCTATTAGACATATATCTGGTTTCATACTTACTATTTTTTTCATGACTTTTTCTTTGTTTTCAACATACCCATTTTGATAGCCTAGTAATGTTATATTTGGGTATTCTTTTTTAATTTTTATTACTAATTGTTCAATTACTTCTTCTTTTGCACCAAATAAATATAGACTATATCCTTTTTCATTGGCTATTTTTAATAAATACTCACTTATTTCAATTCCTGTAATTCTTTCTTTTATATATTTTCCTATTTTTTTACAGGCTTTTACGATTGATATTCCATCTGGTACTAGACAATTTTCTTTGTTTAAAATTATTTTCTCTAATTCTTTATCACTTTCACTCATCATTAATGTTTCAGGATTTACCGTAATAATAAATTTTTTAGTATTGTTTTCTAAACATTTATTTAGTTCTTGATAAAAAGTTTCTTTTGGATCTTGATAAATTAGTTTTAAATATTTCCTCATGTTATTCATCCTTTTTAATCAAGTTTATAATAGCCTCCGCTTTTTTGGACCAATCATTTTCTTTTGCTTCTCTATCTAATAATGCTATATACTTTTTATCATTTCTTAATTTCATAGCATCCTCTAATTTTTCCTCAAATTCTTTATGATTTTTGCCAATTAAAACGCTTTTATACTTCCGACATTCATTTAGATCTGTGGTTACTATTGGTTTATGTAGGGCCATATATTCAAATATTTTTACGGGGCTAGTAGCTTTGGTAATATCGTTTATCATAAACGGAATAGTTAGAATATCTGTTTCTTTTGCATAATATTTTAATACTTTATAATCACGTGAGCCTAAAAAGTAAATATTTTTTTCATTATTAATCCCATTTTCATCATATGATTCGTCATATTTAATCCCAAATAAGACAATGCTATATTTATTTGTTTTGGCTAGTTTTTTTATTAAATCATAATCAAACCATTTAGCTAATGCTCCATAATACATTATTATTGGTTTCTTTTTATCTAATATTTCTTGGAATTCTTTTTCAAATTTATAATTTTTATCAAAGTGCTCAAAAAATTCATAATCTACACCATTCGAAGAAAAAG
>JAGHGS010000112.1 GCA_017888105.1 Bacilli bacterium | reverse complement strand
GGAGATATTCAAATTTCATCAGGTACCGGAACAAGTAGCGATCCATATGTTGTCGTTGAATGACAATTAAATGTAAATATATAGTTATCTTAACTTGAAGATAACTATTTTTTGTTTGGGTGAATGGACGAAGACTTGTTTTTTTGGTACAATGATTATGGTGATATATATGATTAAAACTGTTTTTATGGGTACACCAGAGTTTGCTGGTCCGATTTTAGATACATTAATAAAGAATACGGAGGTTGTTTTGGTTGTGACTCAACCTGATAAATATGTAGGAAGAAAGAAAGTACTTACTTATTCGCCGATTAAGGAAAGGGCAACTAAAAATAATATTCCGGTGTTTCAACCAGTTAAAATAAAAGAAGATTATGAAGAAATAAAGAAATACAATCCTGATTTAATAGTAACTTGTGCTTATGGACAAATTGTGCCAAAAGAAGTATTAGATATTCCAAGACTTGGATGTATTAATGTTCATGCATCCCTTTTACCTAAATATCGTGGTGGTGCACCAATTCATCATGCGATATTAAATGGAGATAGCAAAACTGGTATTACAATTATGTATATGGATACTCATATGGATACTGGAGATATGATTGCCTCTAAAAGTATTTCAATATTAGATACTGATACTTTAGGAACATTAAGAGATAAATTAAGTTCTCTTGGAGCAGAACTTTTAGAGGAAACTTTACCAAGTATTATTTCGGGAAGTAATCAGCGTGTGAAACAAAATGAGAGTGAAGTTAGTTATGCTTATACAATTAAAAGAGAAGATGAACATCTTGATTTTAATAAAAAAGCAATTGATATTTATAATCAAGTGAGGGCTTTAAATCCAGAACCTCTTGCTCATTTTATTTTAAATGGAGAAGAATTTAAAGTAATTGAAGGATATATTGGAAGTGATACGGAACTTTATCCGGGTACTATTTGTGATATAAAGAAAGATGCTATAGGGATTGCTACTTCTGATAAAGTTTACTATATTACAAAAATTAAACCCTTTGGAAAAAAAGAAATGTTGGTTCGAGATTATTTAAATGGTATTAAAAAAGAAGATTTAAAAGCAGTTATTGTAAAGTAGGTGGAGTATGAAAAAAGAAAAAAAGAAAAAAACACCAAGTAAATTTAAATTGTGGCATCAAAAGATGAAATCTACTCCTAAGGGTAGGGCTTATTTAAAACTTATTTATTGGGCTATATTCTTTGCATTTTTATTTATCTTTTTAGCAGTTACTTCAGCACTTACAAGTGATTATGAAACTCCAATAAATAAAGATGAAGAGGTTAATACTCCAGTAGAAGATCCGGTAGTGCCACAAACAATTGATCATATGATGCAAGAACTAATTTATGGTACTTATGAATATACTTATGATATCCATATTAATGATGCTAGTTATTATTTTGAAGGAACAAAATATGAAGAGTATGAAGAAGGATATAAGGATGATTCTAATGGGACTATTCATTATTACATTGATGATACGGGAGTTTATCAAATCAATGCTAATGAAAAGATACCAATTGATAATCTTTATTCTGGGTTGGATGCAAATTTTTTCCAATTGGAAACCGTTTTTAATACAATGAATACTTTAGGGCTTAAAGAAGATCTTGGAGGTTATAGCTATCCGGTATATACTTGTAGTGATAGTACTTATATTTATACTTTAAATATTAGTCCCGATAAAACAAAAATAACGGATCTTATTATATCTTCTTTGGATGGAAATATCACTTATCTTTTTACTTTTAATAATATTGGAGGGGTTTTGAATGACTAATTTACTTGGAATGACTAAAAAAGACTTGGAAGAATATTTTGAACAGATTGATGAGAAAAAATATAAGGCAACGCAGGTTTTTGAGTGGTTGTATCAAAAAAGGGTTTTTGATATTGATTCATTTAGTAATATCAAAAAAGAAATACGAGAACAATTAAAGAAAGATTTTACTCTTGATTTTATAAAAATAGAGAAAAGACAAGAAGATCATTTAACTTATAAGTATTTGTTTCGTTTACTTGATGATGAATTTATTGAAGCGGTTGTTATGATGCATGATTATGGTACGAGTATTTGTGTATCAAGTCAAGTTGGCTGTAATATGGGATGTCGTTTTTGTGAGTCGGGAAGACTTAAAAAAGTTCGTAATTTAAATGCTTATGAGATTGTAGAACAAATATTACTCGTTGAAAAAGATTTAGGAAAACGGATTAGTAGTGTGGTTATTATGGGGATTGGAGAACCACTTGATAATTATGATAATATTATTTCTTTCATTGAAATAATTAATGATGCAAAAGGGATTGCCATTGGGGCGAGACATATTACTCTTTCTACTTGTGGGTTAGTTCCTAAGATTTTAGAGTTATCTAAGATTCCTATTCAAATTAATTTAGCTATTTCTTTTCATGCTCCAACCGATGAACTTCGAAGTAAACTAATGCCTGTCAATAAAGTGTATAGTATTGATACCTTAATTAGGGCAATCAAAGATTATTTGCAAGTTACGAGTAGACGAGTAACGATTGAATATGTTATGCTTAATAATGTAAATGATAGTATTGAGTGTGCTAGAAAATTAGCAGACTTATTTCGAGGAATGAATATTTATGTTAATTTGATTCCTTATAATGAAACAAATCATTTTGAATTTTCAAGAAGTAGTAAAGAAAATATTAAGAAGTTTTATGATACATTAAAAAAAGAAGGAATTAATGTTACAGTTCGAAAGGAATTTGGAGGTAATATTGATGCCGCTTGTGGACAATTAAGAGGGAGAGAAATAGGGTGAAATCATTTTATTTAACAGATACGGGAAGAGTAAGAACACATAATGAAGATTCGGTTACGATTTTAAAGAATGCAAATAATGAATATCTCATGATTGTATGTGATGGAATGGGAGGACATCGAAAAGGGGAAGTTGCTAGTTCGATGGCAATTACAGCACTTGGAAGTAGATTTAATAAGATATCTTCTATTGGTTCTAAATTAGATGCGGTTAATTGGCTTAATGATACAGTGAATGAAATTAATAAAAATATTTTAGAGTATGCGAATAATAATCCGGATTCCATGGGAATGGGTACTACGATTGTTGTAGCACTTCTTACGCATGACTATTTAATATTTGGCAATATTGGTGATTCTTCCGGATTTGTTATGAAAAAAGGACAGTTACATAAGGTTACAAAAGATCATACTTTAGTGAATTTACTTGTACAAGCAGGTAATTTAACGGAAGAAGAAGCTAAGTTCCATCCAAAAAGAAATGTGCTTATGAAAGCACTTGGGGCTGCTAGTACAGTAGAGCTTGATATATTTGATGTTGTTGATATGACATTTGATGCAATACTACTTTGTAGTGATGGACTTACCAATATGCTTACGAAAGAACAGATTGAAAAAGTACTGAATGATCCAGAGTTAGAAATTGAGGAAAAGGTGAGTAAATTAATAAGAAAATGTAATGCTAGAGGGGGAACGGATAATATTTCTATTGCATATTTAATAATTAATGAAGGGAGTAAAAACTCATGATAATGAAAGGTCAAAAGATTAGCGATCGTTACCAAATTATTAAATCCATTGGTGAAGGTGGGATGGCTAATGTTTATCTTGCTTATGATACGATCTTAGATCGGAATGTAGCGGTTAAAGTTCTTCGTGGGGATTTATCGAGTGATGAAAAGTTTGTAAGAAGGTTCCAAAGAGAAGCTCTTGCAGCCTCTAGTTTAACGCATCCTAATATTGTTGAAGTATATGATGTTGGGGAAGATAATGGTGAATATTATATTGTCATGGAATATATTGAGGGAAAACATTTAAAGAATTTACTTAAAAGAAGAGGAAAACTCACTTTAAGTGAAGCGGTTGATATCATGCTTCAAATTACAGATGGTATGGCAGCTGCTCATGATTCGTATATTATTCATCGAGATATTAAACCACAAAATATCATGATTTTGGAAAATGGACTCGTTAAAATTACGGATTTTGGAATTGCTATGGCAATGAATGCAACTCAACTTACACAAACCAATTCCGTTATGGGTAGTGTTCATTATTTGCCACCAGAACAAGCAAGTGGACAAGGTTCGACTTTACAAAGCGATATTTATTCGATGGGTATTGTCATGTATGAACTTTTGACGGGAGAATTACCATTTAAAGGAGATAATGCTGTTGAAATTGCTCTGAAACATTTAAAAGAGCCTATTCCAGATATTCGAGAAAAACTTCCAAATGTTCCGAATAGTATTTATAATATTATTAAACGGGCTACTGCAAAGAATCCTAAGAATCGATATAATGATGCTCGTGAAATGCATGATGATCTCTTAACTTGTCTAGATGATGCAAGAAGAGATGAGGCAATTATACATTTTAAATATCCAGAGTCCGATACGGATGATGCTAAACTCATGAAAATGGTTAAGGATAGCAAAAAAGAGATGAGTGAAAAGAAAAAAGAAAAGGCTCCAGAAGAAGAGGTTATTGCAAAAAAAATAACAGGTGATGATTTGAAAAAACAAAATAAATTATTAATTATTTTAGCATTTATTTTTACTGGTTTGGTTGTAGGTATTACGGCTTTAATTGTCTTTATTCCTTTGATAACTGGTGGAAAACAAATAAAAGTTCCAGATGTTACGGGAATGACGGTAAGTGAGGCGATTGATGCGTTACAAGATGAAGGCTTTGTTGTTTCGGATGAACAAAGAGAGGTATCTTCGGCAGATGTTGAAGAAGGAAGAGTCGTAAGAACTAGCCCGGTAGCAGGTAGTGAAAGAAAAGATGGTACCGTTGTAACTCTTTATGTTTCACTTGGTGATACTCAAATTGAAATAGAAGATTACACAGGAGAAAGTTATCTAGAAGTTAAAGGAAGATTAGAGGCACTTGGATTATATGTTTTAATTGAACGGCGTGATGTTGAAGAAGATGAAGAAAACACCTATGAAGATGGAGTTATTATTGATCAATCTATTGAACCAGGAGAAAAAGTTTCAGAAGGAACAAATATTACGCTTTATATTCCAAATATTGTAACCAATTATCCAGATTTTACCAATGGTGAATATACGGTAGCGGATGTCGAAGAATTTGCTGATACTTATGAGCTAGAAGTAGATATTGAATATGTAGAAACGAGTGATTATGAAGAGAATACGATTTACTATCAATCTAGACCAGAAGGACAAAGAGTTGTAGCAGGTCAAACATTCAAGATTCGTGTTGCTAAAGCACCTACTGGTGATACTGGTGGTGAAGATAATCCAGAATGTGAGAATGGTTTATGTTAAAAGGAATGATTGTAAAAAATATTAGTGATCTATATACCGTAAAAGTAGATGGAAAATTATATGAATGTAAGGCAAGGGGTAAGTTCCGTAAAGACGCACTTACTCCTCTTGTTGGTGATATGGTAGAAATTGATCCAGAAAATAATTATATTTTAAATATTTTAGAGCGTAAAAATGAACTGGATCGACCTAGTGTTAGTAATATTGATGTTGCCTTACTTGTTACTAGTGTTAAAAAGCCGGATTTATCTTTGTATTTATTAGATAAAGAAATTACAAGTGTTACTTTAAAAAAAATAGAACCAGTACTTTGTTTTACAAAAATAGATTTATTAAATAAAGAAGAAAAAAAAGAGTTAAAGAAAATTATGAAGTATTATAAAAAGTTAGGATATCAAGTGTTTACGAATTTAAAACTTTCAAAATTATTAAAATATTTGAAAAATAAAACTGTTGTTTTAACAGGACAAACAGGAGCGGGTAAGTCTAGTTTATTAAATCTTATTAGTCCTAGTTTGGCTCTTAAAACTGGTGAGATTAGTGATGCTTTAGGAAGAGGAAGGCATACGACACGTCATACTGAATTTTTCTTTGTAAGAGGAATTTTGATTGCTGATACTCCAGGTTTTTCTGCTCTTGATTTGAAAAATGTTTCGCGAGAAGAAATTCGAGATACATTCGTTGAATTTTCGAAATATCCTTGTGAATTTAAAAATTGTATGCATGTGAAAGAACAAAATTGTGAAGTAAAAAAGAAAGTAGAAAAGGGACATATTTTAGAATCAAGGTATGAAAATTATTGTAATTTTATAAAGTAGGTGGTTTCATGAAAATATCAGTATCTTATTTAAGTAGTAAATATGAAAAAAGAAAAACATTAGAACTTATTGAGGCAACTACTGCGGATTATATTCATGTGGATTTAATGGATGGAGGGTTTGTTCCAAAAAAGAATTTTACAATAGATGAAGTTTTAGAATTATTTAATGATTGTGAAAAACCTCTTGATATTCATTTAATGGTTTTTGATCCTATTCTTTATATTGATGAATTAGCAAAGTTAAATCCTGAATATATTACTTTTCATGTAGAAGCGACGAAAGATGTTGTTAAAACGATTGAAAAAATTAAAGAACATGGGATTAAAGTTGGGTTATCGATTAAGCCTAATACGGATTTATATGAGCTGATGCCTTATTTAACTTTAATTGATTTGGTTTTAATTATGAGTGTTGAACCGGGTGAGGGAGGACAAGAGTTTCTTTTAGAGTCACCTCATCGTTTGCAAGAATTGTTAAAAGTACGAGAAGAAAACCATTTGTCTTTTCAAATTGAAATGGATGGTGGTATTAATGATGAAACTATTTTATTGGTACCAGAACTTGATATTGTTGTAAGTGGTTCTTTTATTTGTAGATCTGATCATTATCAGGAGCAAATTTATAAATTATTAGGAAAATAGCTTTTTAGATTAGAAATGCTGGCTATAAGAACAAAATGATTTTTGTCAAGACATAGTGACTAAAAATAGCAAAGTTAAATAATCGTCGATATTGCGATTTTTTTAAAACTTTGCTAATTTAAAAGTAAATTTAGAATCTAAAATATTCTTTTTTATATTTATTTAGTAATTTGTTATATTGCCTTTGTAATCTCTTTAGT
>JAGHGS010000111.1 GCA_017888105.1 Bacilli bacterium | reverse complement strand
GGGATTCGAACCCGTGAATGCTGCCGTGAAAGGGCAGTGTGTTAAGCCGCTTCACCAACTGGCCAAAAAATGGTGGGACTGGGGGGACTTGAACCTCCGACCTCACGCTTATCAGGCGTGCGCTCTACCCAGCTGAGCTACACTCCCCTTTTTTTATTACACTAAGTAATGGGGTCCCCTTAGGGATTCGAACCCTAGACCCACTGATTAAGAGTCAGTTGCTCTACCAGCTGAGCTAAGGAGACATCAATCAAATGCTATTTAATTATATCATAAATTTTATAATATGCAATACTAATTTCATATTTTTTTCATTTTTTGTCACAAAATTTCATTTTACTCTTTTATTACCTTCATTTTTGGAAATTTTATTTGCATATATTCATCGGGATATAATTCATCTATTACTTTAAAAACGGCATTTGTACTCTGTTCCTCATTTGCTCGATCAGAATAACGGATTGATGCTAATGCAGTTAAAGATACATTTATCAACATAAATATTGCTACAAAAACTGTTGTTATTTGATAAAAATGAGAATTTACTTTTTGAATCACCTTTTTAAACCATGGATAAATTACATCCACACAAAACACAGCAATAATTCCCCAAGCTAAACAGTATGGCAAATATATTCTACCACCAATATTTAAATTAAACGAAGAGTAATTCCAAGTTGAGGTTCCAAAAATATATTCTTGAAATAAACTACCAAAATATTCAAAAGCACTTCCTAAAAAGACACCAATTAAAAATTTTTGCATAAATTTCTTGTCTTGATAATTTTTCATAACTAGAAGCACGAAAATTAAACCAAATCCGTAAATTGGTTTAAAAGGGCCATATAATAATCCTTGTTTATTTATCCATTCGCCATTTTTAAAAAAATGAAAAAACGTTTCCAAAACAAAACCAACTAAACAACCTATTACAAATAGCCAAACAAGTTCTGAGAAAGTAATTTTTTCTTTTTTGGTGTCCATAATAATCACTCCTACATTATATCAATTTCATTCTTGAATGTAAATTATTTTCATTTAATAAATTATATGATAAAATATCAATTAGAGGTGAAGTTATGCGTAATTATTATTATAATCAGTTAAAAAAAGAAGAAAAAAGAAAAATAATAGAAAAATATAATAAAGAATATCATAAGAGTGAATTTCAAAATAGACTTACTCGGCTTGCTATATATGCACTGATTGGTTATGCTTTTAGTATTTTTTTAGTTGTTTATTCATTGATTAAACAACAAGATATTGTAAGTAATTTATTAATTGCTATTCCTTTATTTATTGCTGCGACTATTTTTCTTATTGGTAGGCATTATGCTAAATTAACTGTTTTAAATAAAATCGCATTAAAAGAAAAAAACTGAGAAATCAGTTTTTTTAAATGCTCTTTAAAATTTGTTCTAATTCATCCTTGTTTCGAAAGCCAATTACTTTTTCTTTTAATTCGCCATCTTTAAAAAAGCATATTGTTGGAATACTCATTACCCCGAATCTTGTCGATAACTCTTCATGAGTATCTACATTTATTTTTAATATACTGGCATCTAAATTTTCTAATATGGTTCCTAGCATCTTACATGGACCACACCAATCAGCATAAAAGTCGACTAGCCATACTCCCTTGTTAATCACATCTTCTAATTTTTCATTTTCTAAATATTTAATCATTGTTTCCCTCCTCAAAAGTTTTTAAAATCGTTTCTGCTCCGGCAAAATTTAGTTTTTCACTATCGATTAATTTACGAGTTGTTTCAGGTGTAACAACATGATATTTTAACATTATGCTTAATATTTCACCATTGTAAGCATCTTTATTTGTACTATTTTCATATTTATCTTGAAGATCACTAATCTCTAATATTGCTTCATATGTTTCATTTACCATTGAACCAATTAATGGTGTTTTATCAATGATACTCATGGCTACACTACTATCTTTAATCCATGCATGACTACCATTAAATTGTAATAATACAAATAAAATGATAAAGCTAAATACTACAGCTTCTAAAAAACCTAAAACAGCTCCTATTATTTTTGATGGAATTCCTAGAATAATAGTCATGGTAAGGATTTTTTCAATAATGCCAGTTAATTTTAATATTAGCGATAATATACCATATAATATTACAAAAACTAATACATAAGCAATACTTTCATAAAGCAAAATATTTAATGTAACTAGCCCTTGCCAACTTCCACTAAAGTCAAAAAATGGAACAAAATTATATAGTAAATCCGCTACTGGATTTTTTAAATAATAGGCTATTACAACTACTGCAATTGTTCCTACTAATCCAACTAGACTTCGAATCGCTCCTTTCTTAAAACCTAAAACTGCCCCTAACAGCAAAAACAATATTACTACTGCATCGACAATTGTCATTTCATCAACTCCTTATCATAATTATATACTAAACTTTTTGAAAAATAAAGCAATATATGTTATTATTATTTATGAGGTGTAAAAAATGACTATAGTTTTTAAAGTAAGTGATAATATTAAACCCCTTATGATGGAATTCTATAAGGATCGGATGTTAGATAAAAAACCTCCCTATTCTGTTTTTCAAGTAAAAGAATATGATTGTGTTATTACTTTATATGAATCAGGAAAAGTAATGTTTCAAGGAATTGGAGCCGATATTGAAGCTAGTTATTGGATTGAAGAAGAACGAATTAAAAACGGACGCATCATTGATATTACGACTGGTAAAGATAAAAAGAAAGAGCCAGAGTCACGAATTTTATTTCATGAAAACACTATTGGTTCCGATGAAGTTGGAACTGGAGATTTTTTTGGTCCGATTGTTGTTACCGCTACTTACGTATCTAAAGAAGATATTTCATTCTTGATTGATTTAGGTGTAAGAGATTCTAAAAAAATAACAGATGATAAAATTAAAAAAATTGGTCCGGCAATTATTAAAAAAATACCTTATTCTACTTATATTTTAAATAATGCTAGTTATAATAAAAATTGGAGCGAAGATTTAAATATGAACAAGATAAAGGCAATTTTGCATAATAAAGTGCTTGTTGCTATGAAAAGCAAAAATTATCCTTACGAAAAAATTGTAGTTGATCAATTTGTTTATCCAGCTAAATATTTTGAACATATTAAACAGGCAAAAGAAAAAGTAAGCGATATTACATTTACAACCAAAGCGGAAGATAAATGTTTATCAGTTGCCGCTGCTTCTATTATTTCTCGATATGTTTTCTTAGGAGAAATGGAAAAACTAAGTCAATCCTTAGGAATGAATCTTCCTAAAGGAGCTGGACCAAATGTAGATGAAGTAGGCATTCAAATTGTTCAAAAATACGGATTTGATAAATTATATGAAGTAGCTAAAATGAATTTTAAAAATAAAGATAAAATAAAAAGTGGTCTAAAAAAATAGATCACTTTTTTATGCACATATATCTAATATTAATAATTCTAAAGCTTGATATTTTTCTAATTTCCCACTTTTAATCTTTAAATCTATTTCTGCTAATTTCACTAACCATTCTTCTAATTCTTTTATTTTATAGGGAAATGCTTTTTTTAAATATTTTTCTAGTTGCCAATCCATTAAGTTTAATTCATTTAAAATTTCATATTCTCTTTTATTTTGCTCTAATAGTTTTTTTATGCTTAACATGATTCGAATATCTCTAGCAATTAAAGTTATGAGAATGGTTGGTTCTGTTTTCATTGTTTTTAAATCGTTTAATAATTCCAAACTCTTTTCTAAATCTCCATCAATTAATGCATCTACAAATAAGAAGTTATTCGTATTTATAGATTTTGAAACAATTTTTTCAACGTCTTCTTTTTTGATATAACATGGATGATTATAATACAAAACAATTTTTTCAACTTCGTTCATAACTAAATCATAATTATTTAAACTATTTGAGACAATATATTTTACTGTTTCTTTATCGATTTGATAGCCATTTTTTTTGAAACAGTCTTCTACCCTACTCTCAATTTCATAATACTTTAAAGCCGGAATTGTAATGATTTCGTATTTATCTTTTATTACTTTTGTTATTTTTTTTCTATTATCTATTTTTTCGTTACAAATAAAAATCAAATTGGATAATGTATTTGGTTTTTCCAAATAATTTAATAAAGAAGTGGTATCTTTTTCATTTAATTTACCAGTTCCAAAAAAATTAGCATTGCGAATCACAATAAATTTTTCTTCTTCAAACATTGAAAAATAACCAGCTTCTAATAAAACATCCTCTATACTATTTGCATTCATATCAAAAGACGTAATATTCTTATTATCTTTTATAATTTTACTTATTGCTTCATTGATTAATAATATACTTTCACCGTTAATTAATACTATCTTCATACTTACCACTTTCTAATTATATCATTAAATCTATAAAATATATAGATTAAGGAGGTGAAAATTTTATTTTTTTAATTTTTTCTCTTATGACATAACAAATTGTTCCTTTCTCTTGGGTATTATAATAAGGAATGTTTAATTTTGATAATGTGTTTAAAGTCTCAAGAGATGGATGATTATATCGGTTATTTCGTCCAGAAGAAATAATGGCATATTGGGGATGATATTTGGTTAGAAAAGTCTCATCACTGCTAGTTTTCGATCCGTGATGTCCTATTTTTATAATGTCTACTAAAAGTTTGTATTTACTTGCAATCTTTTTTTCAACACTTTTGGGTGCATCTCCCATGATTAAAAAAGATACTTCATTAATTTTAAAATATAACACTAACGAACTTTCATTTTCATCCTCTGTCATTTTGTTATTTAAATTAATTATCTCTAGTTTATTAAAAGTATTTTTTTTAATTTTGTGACTTAAATTTATTTCCATTTCATTTTTATCATTATTGTTTAACCACAAATTTTCAACTTTGATATCATTTATTATCTGATCGGCATATCCTAGGTGATCGGTATCTCCATGAGTACCAATTAATAGATCCATTTTTGAAATACCTAAACTTTTGAGAAACGTAATAATGGTATTTGAGTTATCATATGCTTTATTTCTTTTCTCCCATTCTTCTTCCTCATAAATTATTTTTCCACCAGTATCGATCATAACTACAAAACTTCGATTTTCACCAACTATAATTGTCGAATCTCCCTGACCAACATCTAAAAAGTAAACATAAGAATTATTATCAAAATATGGTAGAATTTTAAATATTATTACTAGAATAACAATCATAAATATATATTTGAGATGATATTTATATATTAAATAAAGAACAAAATAATATATGATAATGAAAATCAAATTAATTTTCGGAACAATTAAATTTACTTCAAAGATATTTAACAGATGACTTATACTTTCTAAAATTTTAATTCCAATATTTAAAATGGGATCAAATATAGGAATTAAGAAGGTAATTAGTGTTAAAGGAAATAAAAATATTGTTACTAAAGGAACAATGATGATATTGTTTATAATTGTTAAAAGATTAATTTCATAAAAATTATATAGGGTGATAGGCAAACTAAATAGGAAGGCAATTATACTGATTTGTATTAGTTTTTTTAAATAGTTTCCTTTTATTTTACGGTGAAATAAAATTAAGCCAAAAGATGTTACAAAAGAATAAATAAAACCAAGATTATAAATATAAAATGGATTTATTAAAACTAGGAAAAGGAATAATATATATAAGACATAAAGGGTCGGCAAATTTAATTTACTTTTGCGATTGATAAGCAAAAAAATATAGAGTAACCCTCCTCTTAAAACCGATGGAGTAAAACCAATTAAGAACATATAAAAAAGTAGAAAAGCAATAATAATCAAATCGCTTATCCCTTCTTTTAAGTGTATTTTTTTAAATAAGGTAGTTAAGAATACAACTAAGGCACTAATATGCATTCCTGATACTGCAAAAAGATGAGTCGTTCCATTTTTTTGATATTCTTGATAAACATCATTTTCGATATAGTCAATTTCCCCTAATATAAATGCATATAAATATGCACTGGAACGACCCACTTTTTCTATTTTGTTTATAAATTTGGTTTTGATTTGATTTAAAAAAGAAGTTTTGTTTGATAGCGTAATTTGAGATGCGGTAAATATTTTATATATTTTATTGTTATAAAGATATTGTTTGTAATTAAAAGTGTTTGGGATCGTGTTGTTATAGGGAGTCTTTAAGGTTCCTTTTAATTTTATTTCGGCTCCAATTAAGATATTATTTTTTAAATATTCTTTTTCTTCATAACTCTTTATATAGTAAAATACTTGAACTTTTTCCACACTTTTCACAACTAAGTTTAATTGATTTCCATCGATTCGGTAGGAAAGAATTTGACCCGATAACTCTGTTATATTATCTGTTAATTTGCTATTATAAGTTATCCATTTGGTACAGATAAGAATATATAAGATAATAAAAAATAAACTAACAAGTAAAAATAATTTAGATTGTAATATAATCTTTAATTTTAGCAAATACTGTCTCGCCAATTCCGCTTACATTCAAAATATCTTCAATGCTTTTAAAATTTCCATTTTGATTACGATATGCAATAATTGCATCTGCTTTTACTTCACCGATTCCATTTAAAGTCATTAATGCTTCTTTATTGGCCGTATTAATATTAATGATATTGTTTGAATCACTTGTCTGATTTCCTTCTTCCTTATTTTCCTCTCCTGAAACAATTATACTTTCACTTTGATTAATACAATCTTCAATATTATAACTGTTGCTGTAACAAGTTTTTTTATTTTCCGAGGTAGTATTTGGAGATATTTTTTCTGATTCTTTTTCAGTGTATATGTAAATTACCATTTCATCGCTCACTTTTTTACTTAAATTGATATCATCTTTTACTGCATCTTCCTTAAATCCTCCTGCTAAATTTACTACTTCTTCAATGATTGTTCCCTCTTCTACTTCGTATACTCCAGGATTTTTAATGGCTCCTTTAATATCCACATGTAAAATAGATGGAGTTTTTTCTTCCTCCTCTTCTTCTGTAATATTTGCCATTAAATTGGTATTTTCCACGATTTCGGTATCATCTTGGTTTTGATATATGCAAAAAGAAGATATTGCTATACTAATACAAATTAAAATACCGAAAACGATATCTTTGGCATACTTTTTTAAAAGAAATAAAAAATTTTCCATTCTTTTCCTCCTTTCCGGCTTTATTTTATCAAAAGCAGAATTGGAATGCAAAAGTGGAAAATCTTTTATTTCAATCATGAAAACGATATAAATTCCTATACCTTTTTATCTTATTCATACTTGAAATCGATACTATTTGCTCTTTTTATTTTTTTTAAATAAAACAGTAAATAAGCATAAAATAATAACAAAACAAATACCAGCGACTAAAGGTGCGATATATTTTGGCATATAAGTATCTGTTTTTAACTCTAAAGATGAAAAATAATCTTCATCTATACTTGCTAAGTTATGCTTTGGCTCATTTATTTCTAGGTAATAGCTCATCATCTCTTTATCATTATAAACTGTTATTACTACTTCGGAATTTTCACCATTAATTTCATTGTTAAAAATAGAAATTTTATCATCTTTTTCTATGTCATAATTTAGTTTTAATTCCGTTTCTTCTGTTCTTAGATTTACGGTATATCTTGTATTTAATGGATCAAATTTGGTAGATAATTCCCCATTTAATATTTCTAGTTTTTTTAACATAACTTCCACCTAAATTTAGTTTAAACAAAATAAGAAAGAATATTCTTTCTTAAATTAACTTTAACAAAATTTCATTCATTACATATAACTTTTTGGGATTAATATAAATTGATCCGTTTTCATAAATTAGATCTCCACTTTTAATTAATGGCTTAATTGGAAAAATATTTTGCATATTTTCTTCAAATTTATCAAAAAAATGTTCTAAATTAATTCCTTCTAATTTACGCAATCCTCAAATAAGTTCATTTTCCATATTATCTACTTTACTCATTAAAGATTTACTACTAACAAAATTCCCTTTTAAATATTCAGTTAAACTCTTGGTATTTTCATAGCGAATTGATCCAACAAATCCACTGGCACCAACACCAAATCCATAATATTCTTCGTTATTCCAATACGTTAAGTTATGCTTTGATTCAAATCCTTTTTTAGCAAAATTTGATACTTCATAATGGATATATCCTTTTTTCTTTAATTTTTTACATATTGTCTCATATAATTTAAAATCTCTTTCTTCTTCAATTGGTTTTATTTTATTTAATCCTACTAAAGTATTTTTTTCAATAATTAAACTATATGTACTGATATGCTCTGGTTTTAATTTTAACATCTTCTTTAAATCTTTTTTTAGTACTTTATTGGTTTCTCTAGGAATTGCATACATTAAATCAACATTCATATTTTTAAAACCAATGTTCCGTAATAAACTCATTTTCTTTTTTGCATCTTTAAAACTACTTTTTCGTTTCATAAATTCTAGTTTTTCTTCATCAAACGATTCAATACCAATGCTTAGACGATTTACTCCTTTTGAATATAAGAACTTGAATTTTTCTTCTTCGATATCATTTAAATTACATTCAAAAGTAAATTCGATATTCCCTGCTTTTTTAAATTTATCAAATATTTGAAATAATTTTTTTAATTCATCGATCGACAAACAGCTTGGAGTTCCGCCACCAATATAAAGTGTTTCTATTTCTTCACCCATATAAGAATTATCAATTTCTTCTTCTAATCTTTTTAAATATGGTTCAATCCAATCATGGTTATAGACTACTTTGCAAAAATCACAGTAAGAACAAATACTATTACAAAAAGGAATATGAATATAAACTGCTTTTATCTTTTCCATTGTTCTTCTTCCCGATGTTTTCTTTTTTCAGCATAATGCTTTTTTAGTTTTTCTAGTACATCTTTATTTTGTATCCTTTTTATAGCATTGTAAATAGTTGTATCACCAAGTCCTGTTATCGCTTCCAAATCTCGATAAGTTAAATCATTTTCCATTATCATAAGGGCATATTTTATTGCATCTTCTTCAGAAATTATATATTGCTTGTGTCCTTTTTGACCGCCTAATTTTTTTCCTTCTAATGAGTTTTTTCTTAAAGCTTCATTTAACTGTTTTGCTATATCTCCATCATAATATGGACCAGGAGTTCTTAATAATTGCAAATAATTATAGACCGTTCTCCTAGATAAGTGAAAATACGAAACTGCTTCTTTAATAGTATGGCCATTACAAATAAATAAAGCTATATCTGTCATTAATTTTTTTTCCATTACTCATCATCTCCACTTAAAACGGCTAAGAATGCTTCCTGTGGAACTTCAACCGATCCAACCATTTTCATTCTTTTCTTTCCTTCTTTTTGTTTTTCTAAAAGTTTCCTTTTTCTTGATACGTCGCCGCCATAACATTTAGCTAAAACGTTTTTACGCATAGCACTTACTGTTTCTCTTGCTATTACTTTTGAACCAATGCTTGCTTGAATTGGTAGTTCAAACATTTGCCTTGGAATTAGTTCTTTTAATTTTTTTACAATTTTTCTTCCTCTATCATAAGCAAAATCTTTATGAACAATTACACTTAGAGCATCTACATTTTTGCCATTTAATAAAATATCCATTTTAACTAAATCTGATTCTTCATATCCAGAGATTTCATAATCAAATGAGGCATATCCTTTGGTGTAGCTCTTTAATTTATCAAAGAAGTCATATACAATTTCTGATAAAGGTATATTGTAATGAATATTCACCCGAGTTTCATCAATATATTCCATATTTTTATATCGTCCTCGTTTGTTTTGACATAATTCCATAATGGAACCAATGTATTCACTTGGAACGATAATATTCGTATAAATAAATGGTTCTTTAATCCAAACAATATTTGCTCGATCCGGCATTTTATTTGGAGAATCGATATTTATTATTTCTCCGTTTGAAAGTTTAATTTCATAAATTACACTCGGACTTGTGGCAATAATATCAATCCCAAATTCCCGCGTCACACGAGTCATAATAACATCCATGTGAAGCAATCCTAAGAAACCAGTTCGAAAACCAAAACCTAAAGCATCGGAAGTTTCTGGTTCAAAACTTAGAGCGGCATCATTTAGTTTTAATTTATATAAAGCATCTTTTAAATCTTCAAAACGGTTTGGTTCAACTGGAAATAATCCAGAATACACCATCGGCTTCATGGGCTTATATCCTTTTATAGGTGTGCTTGCTGGATCATTAAATAAAGTAATGGTATCTCCTACTTGAACTTTGGAAATGTCTTTAATACTTGCACAAACAAAACCAACTTCACCAACATTCAAACATTCTCTTTTTTCTTCTTTTGGAGTAGAAACACCTAATTCGACAATTTCAAAATCTGAATTGCTTTGCATGAGCTTAATATGATCTTTAACATGAAGAGAACCATCAACCACTTTTACTAAAGCTATTACACCACGATATGCATCGTATCTACTATCAAAAATTAAAGCTCTTGTTTTTTCTTCTGGATGAACTACTGGTGCTGGAACTCTTTTAATAATCTCTTCTATTAATTTTGGAATTCCTTCTCCTGTTTTTCCACTACATAAAACAATTTCTTCTTCTTTGAAACCAAATACTTTTTTTAATTCTTCTGTAACTCTTGGAATATCAGCATTTGGTAAATCAATTTTATTAATAACCGGAATAATGGTTAAATTTTGTTCTAAAGCAAGATAGAGATTAGCAATCGTTTGAGCTTCGATTCCTTGGGCTGCATCTACTACTAATATTGCTCCTTCACAAGCTGCTAAACTACGAGATACTTCATAGGAAAAATCGACATGACCAGGAGTGTCAATTAAGTTTAAAATGTATTCTTCTCCATTATAATTAGTATGTAACTCAACCGCGTTTAATTTGATAGTTATTCCTCTTTCGCGTTCTAGATCCATGCTATCTAATACTTGATCTTTCATTTCTCGTTTATCCATTGCTCCTGTATATTCTAAAATACGATCAGCAAGAGTACTTTTACCATGATCAATATGAGCTATAATTGAAAAGTTACGTATGCTTTCTTTTTTCATATTTAACACCAATATTATTATAACAGAACATAAGAAAAGATTAAAGAAAAATCCTTACCTATGGACAGTTTTTCAAAATGAGTAAGGTCGATAAATAATATTATCGACCCTAAACTCTTCTAAAAACATATTAAAAACAGCTCATTTATGCTACAATATTTTTGAACATAGAAAGTAGC
>JAGHGS010000110.1 GCA_017888105.1 Bacilli bacterium | reverse complement strand
CTGGCATTAAGTTGATTTCACCATTAAACCTGTACATTGCTCCCATTTCTTCTAAAGTAACAATAATATTATTATTTGGATAACGATCTTTTAATTTTTTATAGACATTTACTAATGTTGCAGAGTTATTGTAGTCAATTTTAATACCACTTACCGATTCTGCAAAACCTTTTGAACAAACAATATAATTTACATATTTGCATAATTCTAATAAATCACGATCTACTCTTCCAGCATCTAATACACTGATCGCTTTTGGAAATTTATTTAAAGCGTTAATGGTTGCACTATATTCTTTACCATCTGTAAAAATGACATCGGGAACAATGGTATATTCGTATTTCTTTAGTTGAGGTTGAGTTGCTCCAACAACATCGAAACGAGTTCTAGTTCCCTTCTTTTTATTTACTAAAATTACTGATAAAGGAGTTCCAAATTCATAAGAATTTTCCATTAAGTCAGTTTTTACCATGGCTTGTTCTAATTCTTTCCTTATTTGAGTTCCATAATCATCACTACCAACCACTCCTGCAAAATAAGAAGTTTCTCCCCATTTTCCTAGTAAATAAGCGGCATTCGCAGCGGTTCCTCCACCGGATTCTATTTTTTCACTTAATAAATATTTTGTTCCTTCAATTGGATATTCATCAACTGGACAAGTAATGTCATAGCTCGTTCTTCCTATGCTTAGTATCGTCATAGCATCCACCTCTTCTATATTATTTATAATACCATATTTTGAGTAAAAAATAAAGACTATTCTAATATAGCCTTTATTCTTCTTACCCCTGCACTACTTGCTTCTTCTTTGGTAATTTTGAAATGTCCTAAGAGGTTTGTATGCTCTACATGAGGACCTCCACAAATCTCTAGTGATACCTCGCCAATCTTATAAACGTTTACAATATCTGCGTATTTTTCGATAAACATAGCTTCGGCTCCACTTTGAATTGCTTCTTCTTTACTCATTGTGGTCATTGTAACCGGAAGATCTTCTTTAATCCATGTATTTACTAAATCTTCTACTTTTTGTTTTTCTTCATCACTTAATTTATGATCGCATGAGAAGTCAAAACGCATTCTTTCTTCGTTAATATTACTTCCTTTTTGATGAACATCTTTTCCTACAACAATTTTTAAAGCAGCATTTAAAAGATGCGTTGCCGTATGATATTTCGTTTCAATTTCACTATGTCCCATTAAACCACCTTTAAATTTTCCTTTACTAGCAGTTCTAGATAGTTCTTGATGAGCTTGAAATTTTTCTTTGAATCCTTCCATATCCACTTTAAGATTATGTTCTTTTGCCATTTCTTCCGTAAGTTCGATTGGAAAACCATAAGTATCATAAAGTTTGAATGCATTATCTTTATCAATGATATTTCCATTTAAATGATTTAACATTTTATCAAATTCTTTTAAGCCTTTTTCTAGGGTACGATTGAATTTTACACTTTCGTTTTTTAATACTTCTAATACAACTTCTTTATTATCTTTGATTTCTTTATAATAATTTTCGTATTTTTTGATTACTTCTAAAGCGATTGGTTCCATCCAATTTGCAGTCATATCAATTCCTAGTTTTTTGGCATGACGAATGGCTCTACGAATAAGTCTTCTTAAAATATAGCCTTGATCCGTATTACTTGGCTTAATTCCGGCTGGATCGGCGCTAATAAAGACACTCGTACGAATATGATCAGCGATGATACGCATGCTAATTTCATTTCCTTCGTATGTTTTTTTACTTACTTTTTCAATTGCTTCTATCATTTCTTTCCAAATGGAAGTTTGATAGTTATCAGTTACTCCTTCTAGGACAGCTACAACACGTTCTAGTCCCATTCCTGTGTCTACATTTTTTTGTGATAACTCGGTTATTTTGCCAGATTCATCTTTATGAAATTCCATGAAAACATTGTTCCATATTTCTACCCAACGATCATCTTCTGGATCAAATTTAGCTGGTATTTCATCTTTGCTGCGGAAATAGAAAATCTCAGTATCTCCACCACATGGACCAGAATCTCCGGCAATCCAGAAATTATCTTCTACTCCTAAATAAGCAATTCTTTCTTCTGGAATACCTAGACTTTTCCAAATTTCAGCAGAAGTATCATCTCTTGGAATATCATTGTTTCCTTCAAATACTGTAACAGCTAAACGTTCAATTGGAATGTTTAAGATTTTTGTTAAAAATTCAAAACTATAATGAATACTTTCTTTTTTAAAGTAATCTCCTAAACTCCAATTTCCTAACATTTCAAAGAAAGTATGATGTGTTTTATCTCCGATTTCATCTAAATCGGTTAAACGTACGCATTTTTGGGCATCACATAATCTTTTTCCTTTTGGATGTGGTTCGCCTAATAAATAAGGTATTAATGGTTGCATTCCAGCAGTATTAAACAATACCGTTGGATCATTTTCTGGAATTAATGGTGCACTCGGTATTTCTACGTGTCCATGTTCGACAAAATATTTGATAAATTCATCTTTTAAATTCATTATTTTTCCCCCTCTAAGAAAGCAATCACCCGATCATCTAATTTTTCAATGTTATCATTTACGATCGTGATATCAAAATTGCTATAATTTTCTAATGCGGTTTCGGTTTCATGCATTTGTTCTTCTAGTGATAATTTGCTTGGTTCAAATTGATTTATTACATACATGGAATAGACATTATTAAAGGTTTTCTTTAATTCTTCGATTTCAATTGGAAGCCTTACATCACTAATGATAACAACATCATAATATAAATTATAAACTTTAATATCTTCTATCATACGATTGACAAAAAATTTAGGCATGTCCATATTTTCCCTTATTGTTACCCCTAAATCTTGTAAGAATTTACGTGGTTTTGGTTCTGTTCCATCCCATTCAATAATTTCTTTGGCATACATCTTTAGATATTTGCTAAATTCAGTTATAATTGGCTTTTTTCCCAAAGATAAATAATATTCTTTTATTATCTTGGCTACTTCCCCTTTTCCTGATCCGGATTTTCCCGCTACTAAATATATTTTCATAATCTCACCACACAGTAGATTCATTATATCATTATTTTTAGCAAAAAAAAAGATGGAGTTTGCTTGTTTTTGGATGTTGACAAATCTTTTTTATAATATTGCAAATAAAAAAAGAAGAGTTTATTTCAAATTTGTGATTAACTCTTCTTTTTTCATAGTACTATAACCTTTAACACCTTGTTCTTTTGCAATGGCTTTAAGTTCTGTTAAAGTCATTTTGCTATAATTATTTTCTTCTTTTTTTGTTTCTTTTACTTTTGATTCAACTTCCTTTTTTGGTTCTTCTGCCTTCTTTGTCTTAGCAGGCATTTTACCATCTAAAGCAGCTTTAGAAACTTTTACTAATTCAGCAAAAGATGCAGGATTATCGATTGCCATTTCACTTAACATTTTGCGATTCATTTCAATGCCAGCTTTTGATAATCCGTTCATGAATTTTGAATAACTAATTTCATTTTCACGGCAAGCAGCATTAATTCTTGTAATCCATAATTTTCTAAAGTTACGTTTATTTTGCTTTCTATCTCTATAAGCATAAGCGCCACTATGGAAAACTTGCTCTTGTGCTGTTTTATATAATCTATGTTTACTTCCAAAATATCCTTTTGCTTCTTTTAATACTTTTCTTCTTCTTGTTTTGGAAACACTTCCACCTTTAACTCTTGTCATTTAATACCCTCCTTAGATAACAGACTTTAATCTGCTAGCTTCTCCACTCGCTAGAACGCCTTTGTTTCTTCTTTGACGTACTTGTTTTGCTGAATCTTTGTTTGTTTTATGATTTCCGTTTGATTTTTTGTAAGTTAAAGTACCATTTTTCTTTTTCTTTAAAACTTTACTACTTGCTTTATGTGTTTTTTGTTTTCCGTTTGCCATAATAATCCTCCTACTATTTTTTTGGTGCTAATAGCATAAACATTTGTCTACCATCTAATTTAGGTTTTGCTTCTACACTAGAAACATCACTTAAACTATCAGCAAATCTTAGCAATACTTCTTCTCCTAATTCTGGTCTAGCCATTTGCCGACCTTTAAAACGAATGAAAGCTTTAATTCGATGTCCCTTTATCAAATACTCTTTAGCATTTCTAACACGAGTTTCAAAATCATGAACATCTATCGTCGGCGATAAACGATATGCTTTAAGCTCTTTATTTG
>JAGHGS010000186.1 GCA_017888105.1 Bacilli bacterium | reverse complement strand
GATGTAGAAAGCGTAAATGCTGCTGCTAAAGAAGTTAAAGAAAAATATGGTAAAGTTGATGTTTTAGTTAACTGTGCTGGCAGTGCTAAAAATGCCGGAGTCTTAGATATGACGGATGAAGATTGGGATTTCACAATCAAAACTGATATGACAAGTTTATTCTATGTAACTCGTGCATTCGCGAATATTATGAAAGAAAAAAATTATGGTCGTATCATAAACATTGCATCTATGTATGGAATGGTCGGAAATATGGCTATGGATACTGTTGCTTATCATACAAGTAAAGGTGGAGTTATTAATTTTACTCGTGCCGTTGCTGCTGAACTAGCCAAATATGGTATTACTTGTAATGCGATATGTCCAGGATATTTTGATACCGAACTTACGCATGAAACATTAATTACCGATTCATTCACTGCATACATGAAATCTACGGTACCACTTGGAAGATATGGTCATGAAGGCGAGTTAAATGCTGCAGCAATTTTCTTAGGAAGCGCTGAAGCAAGCTATGTAACAGGCGTAATCTTACCAGTTGATGGCGGATATACTTGTGTATAATAGATAAAAATTCTACTAGGAAACTAGTGGATTTTTTCTTTGTCTAAAAATATGTAAAATATTGTAAAATGATGTGAATAAAAAAGGAGATAAGAATTGTGCTAGTAATAAATAATAGTAGGAGTGTAACTTTATAATTTTATTTGATGGGAGAGGTTTTAAATTGAAAAATGAAATTATAATCTTTGAAAATCAAAATGTAAAACTAGAAGTAAACATGAAAGATGAAACCGTATGGTTATCTCTAGAACAAATGGCAAAATTATTTGATAGAGATAAATCTGTCATTTCTAGACATATCAAGAATGCCTTAGAAGAAGAATTAGAAATGAATTCAACTGTTGCAAAATTTGCAACAGTTGGAAAAGAAGGAAAACGTGAAGTAACCCGTAATATCGAATATTACAATCTAGATATGATAATCAGCGTTGGTTATCGTGTGAAATCTAAAAATGGTGTAATCTTTAGAAGATGGGCTAATAAAATATTAAAAGATTATCTAATTAAAGGATATGCCATCAATGAAAAAAGATTAGAGTATTTAGAAAAAACAGTCAAGTTAATTGATATAGCTAGTCGTAATTTAGAAGGATTAGACAGGGTAGGTGCTAGCGACATTATCAAAGTATTACAAAGCTATACCAAATCATTAGATTTACTAGATGATTATGACCATAAAAGCCTAACCAAGCCAAAGGGAAAGATTAGTAATGAAAAAATAACCTATAAAAATTGCATAGACATTATTAAAACCCTTAAATTTAATGAAAAAAGTGATATATTTGCTCTGGAAAGAGATAAGGGATTAGAAAGTATTATCAATAATATTTATCAAACGTTTGATGGTGTAGATGTATATGAGAGTATAGAAGAAAAAGCTGCTAATTTTTTATATGCATGTGTTAAAAATCATGTTTTTATTGATGGAAACAAAAGAATTGCAGCCACACTTTTTATTTATTTTTTACAGTTTTATAATATTTTATATGTAAGTGATAGGCCTGTCATTGATAACAATACTCTAGCAAGTCTAACTCTTTTAATCGCTGAATCTAACCCCAAAGAAAAGGAAATATTAATACAATTAGTTATGAATTTTTTAACTTGAAAATGTAGAAGGAAAAATGGTTGAAAATAAAGAAGAATATTTTGAATTATTAAAAGATATCAAAAATACTTTATTAGTAACAAGAAATAAAGCAGTAGAAAATGCCAATAAAGAATTAATTTTGATGTATTATAATATTGGTTTAAAATTACTTGAAAACAATAAATGGGGTTCATCTTTTATAGATACACTAGCCAAAGACTTAAAAATAGATAAAGGAAATGCTTGCCAGAAATTTAAGATATATGCAGAAATTTGCAAAAGAATTTGATATCAATGAATTTTTGCAAGGAGCCCTTGCAAAATACTGTTCTCATCTATAACTATTATAATAGGCCAAATAAAAAAATAAAGATAATAGAAGAATCTTTTTAAAAGTATTAGAGCTATGATATAATGTTAAATACAAAGAGGTTTTATATGAAAAAATTAGATATTATATATGAAGATAAAAATATTTTAGTTGTAAATAAACCAAGTAAAATGCTAACTATTAGTGATGGAACGAATGCATCAACGTTATATAAAATGGCAAGAGAGTATGTGAAAAAGAAACATAAATCAAATAAAATATTTATAGTTCACAGGTTAGATAAGGACACATCAGGAGTAGTATTATTTGCTAAAACAGAAGAAATAAAAAAAGAACTTCAAAATAATTGGAATGATTTGGCAGATCGAGAATACATTGCTATATTAGAAGGAAATTTAAAAGAAG
>JAGHGS010000001.1 GCA_017888105.1 Bacilli bacterium | reverse complement strand
TTATTATTTCTTCTAACACTTTTGATTTTCTTGCCATTTTTCATCATTCCTTTGTTATCATTTTAACAAAAAAATGACACTTTTTATACTCTTTGTGTCATTTTTGCGATTTTATGAATTTATCCTGGATGAGGATTAATTCCTCTTTTTGTTTACTTTTTTTTCTGCTATACTATATATGAGGTGTAAATAATGTTTACTAATTTTAAAATATTAAAAGAATGGAAATGGGATAGAAATTGTTATACCATCGTAAAAACAATATTGGGGGAGATGGCTTATAAGGAGTTATCTAGCGAGTATAAATTAAAAGTAGAACAAGCTTTTAATCGGCTTTTGGATATGGATCTTGATTTTTTTGATTTAAAAGAGTCTTTGCTTAATTTTTGGAAGCTATTTCATGAAGAGGGTTTTGCGAAAGAAAATTTTTATGACTATTTAGATATTCTTCTTGCATATCCTACTTTTCCTCTTTTTGATAGTTCTTTATTGGAAAAGGATATGCTTACTTATTTAAAAGTAGAAGCAAGATTATGCTTTATTGAAGAAGATTTTATTTACTGTTGGGAAGAATTTGAAGAGATAATTAAAAACGAAACGTTAAGAAAGTTAGGACTTACAGATATAATTTTAAATGGTATCATTAATACTCATTTACCTAAGTACGATTTAGTTTCGGATATATCTTATTTGTTGGCACAAGAAGAAGATTATACTTGGTTAATTTTAAAATTATTTCAAGCTCCTACAGCGGATCATAATTATTTAGTTTTTCATTTATTAGAGGATAAAGAAGTTAGGGCTAGTAGACACTTATTAGAAATGGTTGATATGATTTATGCAACTTTTTTGGAGGATTTTAACGAATTAGAATTTAAAATTACACATAAATTAATTTATCAAGAAATGACTTTTAAAGATGCTTGTCGAAATTATTGTGATGAAGCGATGAAAATATTAGATGAAGGTAAAGAAATGAAGTCTACTACTCTCGTTCGAGTTCCTATTTATATGCGAAGATGAGCAAGCAAACTTTTTGTGTTTGCTTTTTTCTTTATGTATATGATATATTAGGGGTAATTATGAATCATTTTGTTTTTAATATGTTAAGTGCATTAAGTTATCATATAAGCAGAGAATCTTTTTTAGTAGCAAAGAGATGGTATGTTACAGGCTTATTTTTAGATGTTGTTGCTATTTTTTCTTTACCATCTTTTAAAGAGTTGTCCGAAGAAAATAAAAAGAAAATATATGATAAGATTAATGGATTACGTGAAGAAAATATCGATTTGATAGAAAAAAAGAAATGGTTACAAGTATGTAGAGAACAATTAGAAAATAGTTTTGAAGAAAATAAGCCTTTTGTTCGAGTAAAGTGCCAAAAGAAACGTAAAGAATAGTGTTTTCTCCATTGTTCTTTTTTTCTTTTTTCATTATAATGATAATAGGGAGTGGTAAAGGATGAAAAAGATTTTTTTAATTCTGTTATTATTGTTTGGAATTAGTGGATGTGCAAAACTTAATACGGATCCTTCGATATCTAGTGATGAGGAGACGCCTTTTGTTGCTAGTGAAAAACAACTTGTTGCTCATTTTCTTGATGTTGGGCAAGCGGATGCGAATGTAATTGAACTTCCAAATGGAGAATTGATGCTTATTGATGCTGGCTTATCGGGAAGTAGTGAAGAAATTATTCAGTATATTCAGGATTTAGGATATGATGAAATTGATTATGTTGTAGCAACGCATCCTCATGCAGATCATATTGGTGGTATGGCAGAGGTGATTGATGCTTTTAAAATCGGAAATATCTATATGCCTCGGGCAGTTAGTACTAGTAAGACTTATGAAAATTTACTTGAGGTCATTCAAGATAAAGGACTTACTATTAAAACAGGAAAGATTGGTGTAAAAGTTTTAGAGGAAGAAGAATTATCAATTGAAATGTTTGCACCAGTAGGTGATGATTATTCTAATTTAAATAATTATTCGATTGTTCTTAAAATTACATATGGAGATGTATCATTTCTTTATACCGGAGATGCAGAAGAAGAAAATTTAGAAGAAATAACGGGTGATATAGAAGCTGATGTTTTAAAAGTTGGCCATCATGGAAGTGATACGAGTACTAGTAAAGATTTTTTAGAGAAAGTACAACCAGAGTATGCTATAATTAGTGTAGGTGAGGGAAATAGTTATGGTCATCCAGCCTCTAGTACGATAGAATTATTAAAAGAGTACACCAATCATATTTATCTGACGAATGAAAATGGAACGGTTGTAGTATCTACGGATGGTGTAAATATTGATGTAGAAACAGAAAGGTGAGAAATATGAAAGTTATTATTGATCGATTTGAAGGGGATTATGCAGTAGTGGAAATAGATGTAGGGAAATTTGTTAATATGCCAAAAATATTAATTCCTAATGCAAAAGAAGGGGATGTTGTAGAAATTATTGTAAATCAGGAAGAAACACAAAAGAGAAAAGAACATATTAAAGATTTGATGAGTAACTTGTTTCAAGATTAATTCTGTGTTACAATAGGTAACCAATAGGTGGGGTTTATGGAGCGATATTTGGAACTTATTTTGAAAAAGAGGCAATATATTCAAAAATTAAAAATAAAATTGCAAAATATTAATCAAAGTATTGAAAAGTTAAAAAATCAGGAACAAATTTATGTTCAGAGACAAGCTAATTGTTATGTTAAATTAAATGAATATCAAATGATTGAAAAAGAAAGTACGATCATTACTTATACTTTTTTATTTAGTTTTATTTTATTTCTTTTATCAGGATTTAGTATTTCGATTTTTAAACCGACGGATATTTCAATTATAAAGTTATTTTTGAAAATTCTATTATTTAATGTTATTCAAATTTCTTCGGTTTTTATGGTGGTTCAATTTATTCGAAAATATTTTCAAGAAAAAAGAGAACAAAATCATGAAAAAATAATAAAGGTTTCAGAACAGATTAAAGAATTGAATGATCTTCGTTTTCATTTGTTTCGAGAGCAAAATTTATTGCAACAAGAAAAGAAAAATTTAATGGAACTTATTTTAAAAGAGGAAGATAGTATTAATGATGTTAGTAAAATAATTATGGATACTTTATTAGCTTTTGAAAATAAATCTCTTTTACCTGATTTTGATTCTATTATTGAAGAAAAGTTGTTGTTACAAGATACACCTAGAAGAAGGACTTTAAATCATTTTGAAAAATAAATGATTTTTTGTTTGCTATAACACAAAATTATTGGGTAAAACATTTGAGTATTAAAATGTTTAAGTATAAGATTGAGTGATGTTTATTCTTCATTTTTTTCATGTCTAAATATTTTGGTTGGTTCATATATTTTTGTAGGTGATACTCGTGAAAAAGTTTGTAGCTCTATTCATTGTTTTGATTCTATTTCCTGTTAATGTTTTTGCTATCAGTGCTAGTAAGGCAGTTGTTATGGATTTAAATAGTGGAAGAGTATTATATGATTTAAATAAAGATGAACCACAATTAATTGCTAGTATCACTAAGATTATGACTTGTCTTGTTACCATTATGTATAGTGATTTAGATAAGGTTGTAGTGGTAGATGAAGATGTTTTAAAATCTTATGGTTCTAGTGTTTATTTGGAAGTTGGAGAAGAAATAAAATTAATTGATTTATTATATGGGCTTATGCTTCGTAGTGGAAATGATGCTGCTACTCAAATTGCTAAGACGGTTGCAGGAAGTGAAGAGGCATTTGTTTATTTGATGAATGAATATGCTGATACAATAGGCATGAAAAATACGCATTTTGTCAATCCTCATGGGCTTGATAGTAATGGGGTAGGAAATACTTCTACTGCTTATGATATGGCATTACTTACAAAAGTAGCAATGCAAAATGAAACGTTTAAAAAAATTTTTGGGACACAAAGTTATACAGCTGAAAGTAATTTAAAAACATATAATTGGGAAGGGAAAAACAAACTTTTTTCGATGTATCCATATACAACGGGTGGTAAAACTGGTTATACGGATGCAGCGCGTAGAACTTTAGTTACTACAGCTTCAAAAGATAATAAAAATTTAGTTGTTGTTACTTTGAATGATGGAAATGATTTTAATGATCATAAAAGTTTATATGAAATGTATTTTGAAAAGTATGATAGTGTTTTAACTATTGATAAAGATCATTTTGAGATTGAAGATACTTATTATGATCATGTAGAGTTTTATGTTAAAAATGATTATTATGCTTTAGTTACGGAAGAAGAAAAAAAGAATTTGAAAATTAATATTACTTTATTTAAGTATGATGATATTTATGATGGTATTAAGATTGGGGAAGCTAAAGTGATGGTAAATGATACCTTATTACATACAGAAAGTATTTATGCTAAGAAAGTAAAGGTGGAGAAAGAAGAGAAGGAAGAAGGATTTTTTAGTAAAATATTAAGGTGGTTTACATCGTGGTAAATGTAATATGGGCGGGATTAATTTTTATTGCTATTATTTATTCTTTTTTAACTGGTGAAATTGATACCATTAATAATGGAATACTTACTCATGCAACGAGTGGAATTAATCTCATTATGGAAATGATGCCCTTAATTGTTTTATGGACCGGTATTATGAAAATTGCTGAAAAATCTGGATTACTTCATGTTTTTGCTCGTATGTTAAATCCTATTTTAAGAAGATTATTTCCTAGTTTACCAAAGAATCATAAAGCACTTGGGTATATTGCTTCAAATATTGGAGCGAATATGCTTGGTTTAGGTAGTGCTGCTACACCGTTTGGATTAAAGGCAATGGAAGAACTTCAAAAAGATAATCCTAAGAAAGATACAGCTACTGAAGCAATGATAACCTTTTTAGTTTTAAATACGGGTGGAGTTACTCTTATTCCTACTACCGTTATTGCTCTTCGTATTATGCATGGAAGTGTTAATCCTACAGAAATTATTATTACTAGTATTTTAGCTACATCAGTATCTAGTATTTCTGGATTATTACTTGATTATTTTATTAGAAGGAGGAAAAGATATTGAATTTATTAAGTAAAATTGTTATTCCTCTTTTTGTTTTATTTATTATTTTTTATGGGGTTAAGAAGCGAGTAAATGTTTATGATTCTTTTTTAGAAGGTGCTAAAGAAGGACTTATTATGGTTTTTCATATTACTCCTACGGTACTTGCAATGGTTTTTGCAGTTAATATTTTTTTAGATAGTCATTTTATTGATGGAATGTTAGGGTTTTTAAAACCATTATTTGATTTTGCAAATGTTCCAATTGATATTCTTCCTATGGCTCTTTTAAGACCTATATCAGGTACAGCATCTTTAGCAATTATGAATGATATTTTTACTCATTTTGGACCGGATAGTTATATTGGAAGACTTGCTTCTACTTTACAAGGATGTACGGATACAACCATTTATGTTTTAGCCCTATATTTTGGAAGTATTAAAGTAACGAAGACTAGATATTCTTTACCGGTTGGTTTATTTGCAGATTTAATGGGAATTATCGCTGCTTTTGTCATCACTTTTATCTTCTTTGGATAATTTGACATATGGTTTATAGTAAGATATAATATTTTCAACTTTAAAGGGGGGAATATTATGTATTTTGTTAAGGCTATAAAAGTATTAGGACTTAGTTCTAATTTTACTGAACAAGAATTAAAAAAGGCTTATCACAATTTGATGAGAAAATACCATCCAGATGTAAACATAGGAGAAAGTGAAACGAAAAGAAAAGAATTAGAAGAAAAAGCAAAGGAAGTAAACAATGCCTATGACTATTTAATAAAGATTCGTGAATCACGATCTTTAAATGAATATATCGATTTTTTGACTGAAGAGCTTCGCAAATATAATAATGAATCAGTTTTTTATTCTGAATTAACGCCTTATCAAACGATGATAACTAGTCTTATAGCTGATTTCTTCTTTAATACTGGGAATAAATCTAAGGCAGAAGTAGATCAAATATTTCAAGAATCTAAAAAAGAAATTCGATCTGTTTTTGATAAATTACGGGATAAATATTTTAAACAATATGGTATTAATCAAAAATATGCAAAAGAACTTAATTATGAGGTTAGTTTACAAGAATTTTATGATCAATTAAAGAAAATAAAAGAACAATTCTTAGAACAAGTAATCGCTGAAGTAAGACAAAAGTATCAAAATTATAAAGGTTATGATTATTTAAAAGAATTGATAGGGATAGTGGCAATTTTAAATTTTAAAACATATGTTGAGAAAAATGGCTTAGAAAAAGCAATAGATATGGTACATCAAGAGATTGAAGGATTATTTGACCTTTATTTTAGAATAGTTGGTAAGTTTACAATGATTGAAGAAAGGTTAGAAAGTAATGATAGTAATTTGAAGCAAGAGTTTTTAGAACAAATGAAACAAGAACATGATAAAATATTAGCATTCTTCCAAAAGAAAAGAGCTTTAGATGATGTGGAGAATCAGTTAGATGAGCTGAAAAGAAAAATAGATCGACAAATACAATTAGAAAATCAGGCTAAAATATTTAATCCTCTTTTCGCAAAAATTATGGCTAAATATTATGAGAGTATTCAGAAATATCAGATTATAAATGATACAAATAAAATATATAGTCTTACGAAAACTTTAGAAATGGTTATTCAAATATTTAATTTAGTTATAACGAGAAAAATAGAATTTGATTCTTTTCTGTTACTAGAACATCTTACTTTCGATGATGAGCTGATAGATGCTAAT
>JAGHGS010000109.1 GCA_017888105.1 Bacilli bacterium | reverse complement strand
TAATACGATGTCCTTTTACCAAATATTCTTTTGCATTTCTAACTCTTGTTTCAAAATCATGAATATCAATCGTAGTAGATAAACGATATTCTTTTAATTCTTTATTTGTTTCTCTTTGTTTCTTTTGTTGTTCTTTTAGCTTTTTTTGACGTTCATAACGGTATTTGTTGTAGTCCATAATTTTTCCTACCGCCATTTTACCATTATCATTCATTAAAACTAAATCAAGTCCTGCATATCTAGATAAAGTTAGAGCATCATCTAATTTTTTTACTCCCATTTGTTCGCCATTTGGACCAATTACCATTAGTTCTTCTACTTTGATTTGCTCATTAATTGGTAACTCTTTATTCACACTTGCTATACTTACGCACCTCCATATAATTAAAAAGGTAGAATAATACTATTCCACCTTAAAAAACACATTAATAAATTATTATTACGGCTTTTTACCTATGAACACTTATTCATCAGGTGGAATAAAATTCGCTTTCCTTTTTCAATTTCTATAACATTATATCTTTATTCTATGCCTTTGTCAAGAAAAAATTATTGTTTTTTCCTAATTCTTTTCATAGGAAATACACCATTATGAGGAATCGGAGTTATATCTTTTATTAGATTAATCGTAATTCCCCCATCTATGAGTGCACTTATAAGAGATTTTCTTCTAGGTCCTGGGCCTTTTATAATTACATCAACTTTGCGAATTCCTTTTTCTTCCATAGAAAAGGCTATCTCTTTTCCTATTTCATAACTTTTAATTGTCAATTTTTTGGTAGCATATGGCTCCATGCAAGAATTCCACATTACTACATTATTAGTAGCATCTAAAACAATTATCATAGTCGAACTAAAATTACTAATAATTTTTACTGTCCCCTGCATTTATTTTCTCTCCTTTTAATTGCTTGTTATACTATTATATTTGTCTTTTTTCTTTTACGTACATATTCATCTTTTTTATTTTCTTGTTTGAAACTCTTTAAGAAGCTATCTAATTGTTCTTTACGATTATTCATTCTTTCTATATTAGGTGTATTGTTATTTTTATTTAGCTTTACTAAGCCATGATCCATAGCATCAAAAAATCCAAATGGTAAAAAATAATTATTTGCTACATCATAAAATAACCCATCTATATTATACTCTATTGATGAAAATAAATCATTGGTACTCCACAAATCAATTTCAATATTACGATAATAAATCTTATATCCTCCGAATTTATTTTTTCGCCAAGTCAAATGATATTTTAAAACGAAGGCATCCACTATTCCAATCGTATCTAAACAAACAAAATCTAAATCTTTAGGTTCTAATCCTAACATTAAATCTCTAATAGCCCCACCCATTAAAAAAGTTGGACAGAGATTTGATAAATTGTAAATGATTGGAAAATGTTTATTTATATATTGCTTAATGATTTCTTTATCTAAATCCATAAATACCTTACTTATTTTTTTCTTACTCTTGTTAAACTATTACCGATAATTGTATTATCTTGCGCTAATTTTTGGGCATTTCTTCTATGCTGATCTTCTATTTCTCTTATCATGCTTTTTGACTGTCTAACATATGCATCATTTACAAATGTAGAAACTACTTTACTTTCTTTTAATAATCTTTTATATTCTTTTTTGGTCATACCAGGATATGGTGTTTTTCCTTTCATCAAAAACCTCCGTTAAACAAAAAAGACTAACTAAGTCTTTCTTTGACAAACTTACTTACGAGCGACATATCAGCATTCGTAATTTTCGTATTTAACTCTTTCATTACCATTCCCATTTCTTTCATACTGGTTGGTTTTAAGTCTTCAAATACTTCATCAATTACTTTTTTTATTTCTTCTTCGGTCATTTCTTCAGGTAAATAAGCATTTAATATTTCAATTTCTTGTTCTAATTTTGCTACTTCTTCCGTCTTATTATATTTTTTAAATTCTTCGATCGAATCTTTTCTTGTTTTGACTTGCTTTTTGATCACACTCATTACTTCGTCATCACTAAGTTCATGCTTTTTACTAATAGATTCTAATTGTAAAGCACTTTTTAACATTCTTAAAACGGATAATTTAAATTTATCGCCACTTTTCATGGCTAATTTTAAATCATTTGCAATTTTCTCGTTCATATAATCACCTTAATAATTTCTATGTTTTCTAGCATTTTTTATTTGCTCTTTTTTTTCATTTCTTCTACGAACGCCTGGTTTTTCATAATGCTTTCTTTTCTTTAGTTCTGAAGGGACACCGCTGCGGGCTACTTTCGTTTTAAATTTTCTTAATGCACCATCAACATCGCCATTTTTTACAACTACCTTTGTCATCTACAAATCCCTCCCTTCGTTTTCTATCATTGATTATATCACCAAAGAATAGGATAAGCAAGGATTTTTCGGCGTTAAATTGGATTATTTTGTGTATTTTCTTCTATTTGCTCGGTTTTTATTGGAATATTTTCTTCTTTTAATTCTTCTTTGATATCATTCTTTAAAATATTTAAAAAATTACTCTTATAATTATTTACTAATAAAACTGTTAGCATCATTAAAATAAAAATTAAAAATAAGGAATATACCATGTACATTGCTGCAAAACCGCTTTTATTCATATTATCACCATCGTAATTTTATTATATCATGTAATATAGTAAACTTAAAGATATAATTTCTGTTTTTTAGCAGTTAAAAAAGGGCTTTTATTCCCTTTTTAATTTATTAGACGTCGAATCGATGAGCCCCATCTTTGACACTTTTCGTATTTATAGATCAATTTAGTTAGATTTTATCTATCTTTTTTTATTTTTAGCCTTGCGTACCTAATACGTAAGTGATATAATACTTATTGAATGGTAGTGATTTTATGAGACTTAAAAAAACTGTCACAAAAAGTAATACTACATACTGTATTATTATGGACTATAAAAATCTTAATGGTAAAAGATCTACTAGTGTTTTTGAAGCTTTAGGGAATGATAATGATTTAGTAAAAAGATTTGGAAAAGAAAATACTATGAACAAAGTTCAAGAATATATTAATTCCTTAAATAAGATGATCAAAGAAAATAAAGAATTACCTGTTAAATTATTATTAGATCCTAACAAACAAATAGAGAAAGATGTAAATAGAACTTTTTTCTCAGGTCATATTTTTTTAAGAAAAATTTATTATCAATTAGGAATTGATAAAATATGTGAAGAAATAAAGAAAAAATATCATTTTACTTTTTGATATTAATTCAGTGGTAGAATGCCTTATATTTGCCAGGATAATTTGGCCTAGTTCTAAATTATCTACTTATGAGCAATCTAAGAAATTTATCGGTAACCATGATTTTGATCTTCAACATGTATATCGAACTTTAACTTATCTCGCTAAAGAAATAGATTCTATTCAAAAAGAATTATTTAATTATAGTAATAAAGTAATAGATAGAAATTATAAAGTAATTTATTATGATTGTACAAACTTTTTCTTTTATACAGAAG
>JAGHGS010000108.1 GCA_017888105.1 Bacilli bacterium | reverse complement strand
TTAAAATGAAAGAATTAAATATTAAACAATTAATAAATGAATATAAAATACCTTTAGTTATAAAAGAATATCTTGATTGTCCTGATGAATTATTAGGAGATAAATCTTATTTAGAAACAATAATGTTAGATAATAAAAACGAGTTATTATATTGCGATAATGATATTTGTTATTACAATTGCTTTGATGGTGATTATCTTTATATGAATACTAATCAAGCAATAAAACAAATGAATGAAAATTTTGCTCATGATAGCTTTGGAGCAATAAATGTAAATTCTCTTTCCGAAAACGATATTTCAATAGATTATAGTGGTAAACTAATCAAAGAAATTGCCTATAAATATAAAAATTACAACTCTATAAAAATGAACTGTTACATTACGGATTATTTTAAAGATATTTTAGAAAGTGCTATTAATGACTACGATCCTTTGTGTTGTATTTCTCGTTTTGGCAATTACAATATTCTAAAGAGAGAACTTAATAAAAGGGAACTTGTAAAACTTGAAAAAGTTGTGAAGGATTATTTGTCTTACAAATTTAAATATATGGGTGAACAAGATACTATGAATGATTATATAACTAAATATGGAAATTCTAATGCTGTAAAATGGCTAGAGGGGGTAGTATCAACAGAGGGCTTTGTAAAATGTTTCAAGGAAAAGAATTTTATTCAAGAAGCTGTTAAAAAATACTTTGATAATCATAACATTAAAGATTTAATGAAATATGGAAGCGATGATGATTATGGCTTATATTCTCTTTCTTCAATGTACCAAGATATATTAGAAGATTTAGACATTTCATTTAAATATCTTGATACTATAAACGGGATGAAAGATGGTGCTTATTTAACAGAAATAACTTTTGATGATAAAACTAAAATCATTTTAGAAACAAAAGCGTGGAATGGAGTAGAAATGGTTTGCAAAGAAATAGAAAAAATCTATGATATGTTAGATTTAAAAGATAGTTTAAAGAAAGATATGCAAATATAACAGATTATGTATAAAAAGGGGGGATATGTATAAATGAACTAGATATAATGAGTACTGTATTAAATTATAAAATTCCAATAAGAATTAAGGAACGTTCAAAAGACGATTGGAATATGAAATTAAGTAATAATAATGCTTTAAGAAGGGAATGCAGTTTAATGTATTGTGATAATGATATATGTTATTACTACTGTACTGACGATTATTATGTTTATATGAATACAAAGGCAGCTATGAAATTAATGGATGAAAGTATTGAAAAAGATGCTTTTGGCGGTGTATTTATAGATTCGCTTTTTAAAAATGATGTGTCGATGGATCATAGTGGTATGCTGATAAAATATATTTCAGAAAAATATTGTAAATACAATTCTATCAGAATGAATAGTTTTGTAGATTCGTATTTTAAAGGCACTTTAATAAGTAAAGTTAATAATAATGTGGATCATGAGCCTTTTCGTTATTTAAATGGTGTTTATGATGGTGAAAAATTAAAAGAAAATTTAAGCAATCAAGAATTAATGGATATAGATAATACTATTGAAGATTTTTATGCTTATATTGACAGATATGAAAACGAAAATGTTATTCGAGATTACGTTAATAAATATGATGATAGAGGAATCATTAAATGGGTTGAAGGTTTAACATCTACAAACGATTTTGTAAAAGATTATAAGGAGCAGTCATATGCGAAAGATGAAAACCAACTATTTTAAAGAAAATAGTCTGAATCATAATAGACTCGATAAACATGAACCTATTATATGTAATAAAGATTTTTTAATGATTAGGAGTGCTAATTTGTTATACAATTATGGCTTTGATGAATATGATGTCGAAAGATTTATTAATGGAAAATCACTTTTGAAAATTCTTAATGAACATATAGAAGATTATTTGTCGGAGTATATACTGTCTGATAACTTATTTAAAAATATAAAATTATCTCAGATTAATAAAAATATAGATAATTCATCTGTGAGATGCGATTTAATCAATTTTTTAAAATATCTACACTATACTAAAATCTTTTATAATAAGAAAATTACTGGGAAAATTGAAAGCAGAGAATATAATTTTATAATCAGAGCATTAAAAGATTGGGATATAATTAATGAAAAATTAGTTCAAAATAATGCTTATGATTCTGAAATGCAAATTTAAAATAAAGGAGGAGTAAAATGGATTTATTTATAAATAGAAAAATATCAAAAATGAATAGAATCATATTTTATGAGTGTTTAGCTATCGTTGAAGGTGATACAAATATATGAAAGATGAAATTTTATTTGAAATATCAGAATATTGTCAAATTTGTCCACTCTGCTATAAATGTATTGAAGAAGATTGCGTCTTGTTTCGAATAGAACAATTAGTATTGGAAAAAATGGGTGAAAATGAGAAATAATTGTAGTAACAACCGCAAAAATGCTATTTATTTACGCTTTAAAAATGAATTTGACAAAAACGAGAGAATGGATTATGCCTTATCTTCAATATCTTATTATTTAAAAGATTATGATCTTAATAATTTAGAATACTATATAGATATTTGTCCGAATGGTATTGATTCAAATAGAGAAGAATATAAAAGACTTATAAATGATTTGCAACATGATAAAATAAATTTTATATTTACACCATCTATTTCCACACTATCTAGAAACTATTTGGATATTTTATATATTAATAATCTATTATTAGAAAAAAATAGTGCTGTAATTTCAAGAAAAGAAAAACTGCCTTTAGAATATTTGAATAATATTCAAGGATTAGATATATGACTGATATAAAATTTGGCTCTATTTCTAATCCATTAATGATAGCACTATTTATTACGATATCGCTTATAATCTTTTTTGCTATTGTTGATCCATATTTATCTAAAAAGAGACTACAAAATCATAATGAATATGGATCAAGCAAATTTGCAAGTTTAAGAGAAATTAAAAAGTTATTTCGTAAAGAAAATTTAAGAAATATAAATGCTACTGGATTTCCAGTTTGGTATGAAAAGAAAAAAGGAAATTTTACTAATGTATATTTTGACAATCAATCAAGTCATTACTTACTTATTGGTTCAACTGGTTCTGGTAAATCTGCTACTGTATCTATTCCTCTAGCTCTTCATATTGCCAATGCTAAAGAAGAACGATCTGTTGTAATAACAGATCCTAAGGGTGAACTGTTCCAAAAAACTGCCTATGTGTTTGCCAAAAATAATTACAATATAATTACATTGGATTTTAGAGATCCTTCTAAATCCACTAAAATAAATGTGATGCAACCTATTATTAATGAGTGGAAAAAACATTGCTATCATCATAAAATAATGATGATTTTTTTATCGCATTTTTTAAAGGATAATAAAATATCTATATCTAAAATAATTTCCAATAATAAAAAATATATTGAAACTTTAAAAGAAAAATATTTACTCGAAGAATATATTTTAGACATTATTAAGGTAAATGCCAATGAAATACAGAAAAATATAAAAAATAAAAAGATGTATGAAAAAGATATTTTAAAAGAATATTGTAGTAAAGATGTAAAAAACTACTTCGAGAATATGGATAATAAAAAAATCTTGGAAGAAATAAAAATAAATCAGAATAAAAGTGCGCAACATCAGGCCGAAACTAATCTATTAGTAATTTCTTTATCAAATCTAATTTTTGTTGAAAAAAATACTAAAGATCCTTTTTGGATTAATTCCGCTAAACAGCTATTTATTGGTATAGCAGGAATTTTTTTAGAAGATTACAAAAATGAATTAATTGATGAAAAGAAAATTAGTATATCTAGTATCAAAAAGTTTCAGACGTCATCTTTGATAAAAGAAAATCAAACATATTTGCAAAAGAATTTAAGTGAAAGACCTTATGGGAGTTTATCACGTGATTATTTAACTTCTATCTTATCTGCTGCAGAAAATACTTATAAATCCATTACGGCTGTATTTTCAGAAAAGATGGCGATATTTGATGATTTAAATGTAGAAAATATAACAAGTGAAAATGAATTTGATTTTACTATATTGGCTACTAAAAAATCTGCTTTATATTTAATAATTCCAGACGAAGATCGAGCCTATTATCAATTGGTTACTATTATTTTGGGTATGCTTATTAAGGATTTAACGAAATTTGCAAATCTACCTCAAAATGCTGGAGTTCTTCCAATAAAAGTAACTTGGCTACTAGATGAATTTGCAAACTGTCCCCCGATTGATGCTATTGAAACAACAATTTCAGTAGCTCGATCAAGAGGAATGAATTTTATATTTTTTATCCAAAGTTTTGCACAACTTGATTTGGTTTATGGTAAAGAAACATCAAATATTATTCAAGATAACTGTGCTTTATGCTATTTAAAAACAAATAGTATAGAATGTGCAGAAGTGATTGCAAAGAAATTGGGAAAAGAAACAATAGAAACGCAATCTCTAAGTATGAGTACTGATGTCTTTAAAGTAGGAGGAAACAAAACAAAAAGTTTAATTGGAAAAGAATTATTAACAGCAACTGAAATTTTAAGATTACAATATAAAACAATTATTTTTCCAATAGTCGGAAATCCAATTTTTCGAGACACATACCTTTATAGTGATTTATATCCAGAATGTAAGAATCTAAAAATTTACGAACGTAAAACAAGCATTTTTAAAAGAATTACAGATAATTATTATACAGTTGAAAAACTTAGAGAGTTATATAGTAAGGGAACATCAGATAATGGAAATATGATAAATCATTTGGCAAAATTATATGACACACGAATGAAAAACACAGAGCGAAAAAAGATTAAGAAAAATAATATTTCAAAAGATGAGTTTTACGAAGAATTGTTTTTGTTTTTAGAAAATATTAGGAATACATTTAGAAATAAAATTTCTAATCAAGTAATTTCTGATGACATATACACTTTTGAAATAAATGCTTTATTAAATAAATTTGAAATAGCCAAAATTAATAGAGAAAAGAGTAAGAATATCAAATTGGTAATAGGTGAAAATCTATTAAGCAAAAAAACTTTGTTATCAGTCTGGAGCGAAAAAGTAAACGAAAATAAATTAGATAGGGGAGATTAATATTAATAATATTAAAAAACTAGAAAATATAAAAGTGGCCTATAATTACATTCAGGATTTGAATGACTATATTCAGAATGACAAATCTGCAAAAAATGATATTAAAATCACATTAGATACATTGAAAAATATTTATGAAACATTATATGAGATTACAGAAAATGAAGACAGTAAACTTTTAAATACTGATTTCGACTGTCCTCATTGTAATAATAAACTCTTAATAAGTGATCTAATAGATTATTCTTATTTGTGTAAAGAATGTGATGAAAATTTTTATGATTTTGAAGTGGATAAAAGTAAAAATTTAGATAGTAAGCAAACTAAAAAATATACAATAATTGCAATGGAAAATAATGTAAATGAGAAAAAAGAAATTGAAACAGATGAAAATTTTTTTAAAGCATTAGATAAAGCAAGAAAATATTTTAAAGACAATATAAATAATGAAGTGTACATATCGGATAATGAGAACAATCTTTGTTATTGTAAAAGTTCTTCAGAAGAATGCTTTTATGATGGATATTCAAAAATAAATTTAGTTTCTAAAGATATATTGAACGAATATATAAAATGCTGGGATGAAGGTAAAAAAACGCCTATTGTTTCAAATCGCCTTTATTGTGTTGATGGCGATTTTTTTGTTGCAGTTGATAATATTGGTGGAAATTGTTGGACAGAAGAATTTAATAATGAAGTCGATGCTCTTAAGTGGCTTTTTGAAGAGGAAATAAATAAAAATGATGATAAGGGGGATGAAATAAATGCGATATAGAGGTTTAATTAAAAATTTAAAACATGTCATTGTATCTGATCCTAGTTATGATAAGAATGTGGAATGTAGATATGAAAATGATCAACTAGATGGGGATGATTGGATTAGCGAACTAGATATTACTGATGATGGAGAATTTATAGATTTTGAAATTTTATTGAAGAAAAATGACAATGATTGTGTTTTTGTAGAGCATGGGTTTAGATACAAAGCAGATGGTCTAATAAAACATCAAATTGGTATGGACACAGCATGTATTTCTATAGGAACTAATCAGCAAGCCAATGAGATTATTAAAGTACGAGATATATGGCAACCTTCTGTTGCTTTAAGGACCGGTTATGATGGACTATTTGGAAATGTAATGGAAGGAGTAACGGATGGGAAAACTACTTTTTTAAGTATAGCTGGTTCTTTTGATAAAGAAATAGGATATGACATCCAAAGTGTAGTTAATTATTTAGAAAAGCAATTAAATATTTCTGATTTAGTTCTAAATAACGAGGAGTGTGATATTGAAAAATGAATGATATATTTTTAAAAATGTTGGAATCAAAAATAATGGATTCACATTCTAGCTATTTAATTAAAATAGTAAAAAAGTCAAAAATGGAGATAAGTGATGACGCAGATGAAATAGTTTTTAAAAATCACTTACCATTTTTAAATTATAAAGATTTAAATTCTGCGCAACTAACATACTTGTTGAAAACAAGTGATGTTTTTGATACTCTATATAATCTGTCATTGGATATGGATATTGAAACCTTTTTTGATAGTAAATCTTTGTCTAATGCGCTAGATATGTTAGGAGATTTTCAAACATATTTAAGTGAAAAAGAAAAAGAATTGTAATGAAGAAAAATAAAAGAATAAGAGGAATTATTTATTATGAATAAAAAAGGGGTTTTGGAAAAGATTAGCTAATGCAATGAATTGAATGGGGGTAATCATGAATGATAAAAATGAAAATCAAGATAAAACAATAGAGTATTGTATCAATTTGGCAATAATTTTGAATTTATATAAGAAAAAATTATTAACTGAAAAAGAGTTTGTGATTTTAAAAGAAAAATTAAAGAAACAGGCTGTATAAAATTAGTTTTAGCGTTATAATTTAAATGGAGATGCTGCAGGTCAGAAAAGGAGGTAAACTTGGCTTTAGTAGAGGTTATTGCAGCAACTAATCTCTTTAACAAAACTCTTAAAAATGTAATTAGAAGTGGATTATTCAGGGTTTGTGTTTATGCAAGAGTAAGTACAGACAGTGAGGATCAAAAAACTAGCTATATTTCTCAAATCAAGCATTATTCTAAAATGATAAAAAGTAATCCAGATTGGCAATTTGTAGGCGTCTATGCCGACGAAGGAATATCCGGAACTCAGGTAAAAAAAAGAATACAATTTCAGAAAATGATACAAGATGCTTTAGATGGAAAAATTGATATTATAATTGCAAAATCAATATCTAGGTTTGCTAGAAATACTATGGATACTTTAAAATACATAAGACTTCTTAGAGAACATAATGTAGATGTTTATTTTGAAAAGGAAAATATTCATACATTAGATATGAATAGTGAAATGTGGCTTACCCTTTATAGTGCTTTTGCACAAGGCGAAAGCGAATCTATTTCAACGAATATAAAATTAGGATTGAAAGCAAAAATGAAAGAGGGTAAAGCTGTAGGTTTTTACGGATGTTATGGCTTACATTGGGATAAAGAAAAAAAAGAGTATGTCATAATCGAACACCAAGCAGAAGTTGTTAGAAGAATTTTTCAATTGTATATAGATGGTGTTGGAACTGGTAGAATTGCAAAGATTCTAACTAAAGAAGGAATACCTACTGCAAAAGGAAAGTCTAATTGGCAACAAGCGACTATCGTTAGAATCATAACAAATGAAAAATATGTGGGAGATTTAATGACGCAAAAAAGTTATGTAGAAGATCCTTTGACTCATAAAAAGAAGTTAAATTATGGTGAAATGGATAAATATTATACCATGAATCATCATGTTGCGATAATAGATAGAGAAACTTGGAATAAGGCACAAGAAATATACAAAAAAAGAAGTAAACAAGCAAAGCCTGATGGACATACACATTGTGATAAGTATAGTAGACGTTATGCTTTTAGTAGTAAAATTATATGTGCATTTTGTAATTGCTATTATGTGAGGAGAACCTGTAAAAAGAAAAATGGTGAAGGTAAACATGTGTATTGGGCATGTTCACATAGAGTAGCATCTGGTTCAGTTTGTGAAAGCAGAAGTATTAGAGATGATTATTTAAAAGAAATTTTTTTGAAAGTTTTCCAAAATATTTGCAACACTCATAAAAAAGATAAAAAGAAACTATTTGAAACAATTAAATCAACACTAGTAAATTTAGATTTTGAAAAAGATCTGCAAAAAAACAATGATGAGATACAACATCTAAAAGATAAGAAATCAAAGTTAGTAGATATGAAACTTGAAAATTACATTGATAAGGAAACTTATATTTTAAAAGAACAGGAAATAAATAATAAAATTAAGTATTATGAACAGGAAAATGAAAAAATTTATAGTAAAATACAAGAGACTGAAAACATAAATGATAGATTGCAAAAAATAGAAAAAATACTAAATTCAAAAACTTCGCTTAAGGAATTTGATAAAGAAATATTTGAAAATTTAGTAGAATGTATTATTGTTGGTGCTATAAATGAAGATGGTACTAAAGATCCTTATGCTATAAATTTTATTCTTAAAACTGGTAAAGAATATAAGTTTAATTTAGAAGAAGAAAACCATAAAAAGTTGGAAAATTCCTCTTTATCTAATGAGGAACTTATTAAAAATGATAGGTTGTCATTAGATAAAGACAGGCGAAATAGTCTATGCAGGCATAATATATGGTTCAAAGAATGACAAAAGTTATCTTTATAATGCCTTCGATTATTGGACAATAACATCAGGAGGATTTTATGTTGATGAAGAACACCCAGCTAAAGAGT
>JAGHGS010000107.1 GCA_017888105.1 Bacilli bacterium | reverse complement strand
TGCGGATAAACATAATCGCAAACAATTAGAAAAACTATTAGAACTAATTTTAGAATATCCTCAAGGATATTTAAATAACAAACTAGATGTTCATTATGAAAGTCCTCTTAAAAAGGAAAATGTACATCAAAAAAATGTAAGAGGTGATATTGTAGTAGAATTTGGTAATACGACGATTAATATTGAAGCTTATACCAATTTTAATATGAATTCTCTTGATAAAAGTTTATATTATGTAATGCGGATACAAGCAAATAAACTGGATATAGGTGATGCGTATCATAAACTTGGAAAAACAATACAGATTAATTTTGTAGAGAAATCAAGATTAAATTTGGGAGAAGAATTAATCACTAATTTTTATTTAACAAGTGAGAAAAATTCAGACGTTAAAATATTTACAGATAAGTTTTGTGTCAAAATCGTACAGATTGACAAAGCAAGGGAGTTAGGATATACTAATAATGAGTTAGAAAGATGGCTAAAGTTTATTGCTGCTCAAAATAATAGCGAAAGAGCAAATATTGCTAAAGGAGATGAGTTATTAGTGGAATTAAATGAGTGGATACACAAATATGTAGCAGATGATAAAATGCAGGATGAGTTAAACAAATGGGATTTAGAAATAGCAGAAAACAAAGGATACGAGCAAGGTGTTATAGAAGGCATTGAGCAAGGAATTGAGCAAGGTGTTGAACAAAATAAAAATGAAATTGCTAAAAATATGTTAAATTTCAATGTACCAATTAAAGATATTTCTAAATATACAGGTTTAGCAATAGAAGAAATAGAAAAATTAAAAGAAGATGATTAAATCTTCTTTTAAAATACAATAATTATTAAACTTATTGTTAATGTGCTAATTATGATTGACAATACTAACAAAGATATAATTTTTAAAACATTATACTTTTTAATAGTACTCTTGTGAAATCCTAGACATTTTAGAAGTTTAGAGTTTTTATTTTCATCTATTAAAATATTTTTCGTATTTATTAGTAGAATAATTAAGAAAATTATACTTAAAATAATTAGAAAAATGGTAGTAATAGTAATATTTAGCGTATAATATTCAAAAGTTCTAATGCTATATTCGTGTTCTTCTAAATTGGATAAAGATGAGATTTCTTTTTTTAATGTCTTTATTATTTTTTCTCTATCTAACCATTTTTTTGGTGTTAATATGTAAAAATATTCGTTTGTTTTGGAACTTAAAGTATTAAAATCCGTTTTGCTTATATATAAACTAGAATAGTTTTCTTCTTTTTTTGGCTCAATGATTTGATCTATTGTAAAAGTTATTTTTTCGTTATTAAATAGTAGAATGCCTGTTTTCGGATTAAAGAGTGTAATTTTTGCATGATTTTTTACAATAGTGTTATCATTAAATATTACTAAATAGTTTGGTTCACAATCGGGTTCTTCCATACAATCTTTTGTTGTATTTTGACCTTTTAATCCAAATTTTAGTGAGTTAATCCCTTTTATATTTTCAATCTTTGTTAAATCTTCTTTATTTGCACTAAAAATTATATATGATTTATAATAAATTTTATTGGCTTCATTTATATTATAGCATCTTGCAATAAATAAGCTAATTATACCAATAAATAGAAGGGTGATTACTGTTAAATATATTTTTGTGCTTTTTTTACGATAAAAACTTTTTAATATAATCATTTTTATTCCTCCTTTAACATATAGTGGATAGAAATATTTAAATATTTGTGAGTTAAATATTTTGTTGCAATATAAATTAATATTAATATTGTTATGTAACTAATAAAAATGTAGAAATAATTTATTTCTAGAGTTATTTCACTATTATATACTGCTATATTTAGAATATTTATGTTCGTAACAATCGAGTTATAGACAATGATAAAACTAATTGTTGAAATCATAAAACAAATCGTACCAATTATAAGATTTTCTAATAGTTCAATGTGAAATAGTTGTTTGTTTTTATATCCACTTGCCTTTAAGATTCCGTAATTATTGAGATGATATCTTATTTTTTTCTTAGTAAAATTGTAAATAATGGCAAAGGAGATAAATAAAATAATTAAAATAATTGTAATTCCTGTATAAATTAAGTTGTTATTGAAATTTATATATTGGGTATTTATGTTATTATAACCCATCTTTTTTAATTCTTGTATGACAAGATTTCTATTTTCTAGTTTATCTACTCGTATCGTAATATTGTTATGATTGGTTACTAATTTTTGGAAGTCTTTTTCAGATATATAGCAATTATAAGTAGTATTTCTGATTTTTGGAGCATCATAAGTTCCTACGATTGTAAAAACTTCATTATTTATTGTTACGGTTTTATTTAATACTTCTTTTCCTTTTAAATAATTTTTAGTGTCTATAATATCTTTAAAATCATAAGGGTAAAAATTATTTGGACAAAGCATATCATTTTTATTTTTTAAATTTTTTCCGTTTATTAAAGTTATTTCTTCTTTTTCAATTAGAGGGGTTATATATACATGATTTGAAGATTTATTATTAAAAAAACCTATTTGGTAAGTTTGTCCACTTATAGCAAAAATGACATGAGTTATTTGGTTTATTTGCTTTAATGATTCTTCTGAAGGATTATCTATTTCTATGTAAATATTTCGGCTATTTGGTTTTACTATATCGGAATAATTAATGAATTTGATACAATTATAAAAGGTTAGTGAAATAATAATCACAATAAAAACGAAAAATAAAACAAGCATAAAGAGAAGATTTCTTTTTTCTAATAATCTAGATTTTATAATCCATAGTTGATCTTTTAAATTCATGACTCTAATTTTCCTTTAGTAATTTTTAGTATTTCATCTGCATATTTTTTTATTTCTTCACTGTGAGTTACTACAATGACACATTTTCCTTTTTTTGCTAAATCTTTTAGAGTTTCAAATACTAATTTTTCATTTTCTTCATCTAGATTGCCAGTTGGGTCATCGGCTAGAATAATTTCAGGGGCGTTGGCGAGGCTTCTGGCAATCGCAACACGTTGTTGTTCTCCTCCGCTCATTTCTTTTGGAAAGTGATTGATTCTGTCTTTTAAACCTAAATCAGTTAATAATTTTATGGCTTTTTCTTTTCTTTCTTCTTTTTTAATTTCCTTATTAATTAACATTGGTAACATGACATTTTCATAAGCTTTTAAGTGTTCATCTAAATAAAAATCTTGGAAAACAAAGCCAATATATTTCATTCTTAAATCAGATAGTTCATCGTCTTTTAGTTTGCTTATATCTTTTTTGTCAATCGTAATTTTTCCACTAGTATATGTTTCAATTAGACCTAAAATAGAAATTAATGTGGATTTACCTGAGCCACTATGTCCCATGATGGCGTATAATTTTCCTGGTTTGAATTCGTATGATACATTGTCTAAAGCTTTTACTTCATCATTTTTGGTTTTATAAATCTTACAAAGATTTTCAATATTCATAACTCCACTCCTATCTTTACATCTATTATATCATCTTTAAATGCAAAAAGATAGAAGTTTTGGAAACCTTTGTCGAACGTGTTTAAAATTAAATTCTTTTGTACTATATTAAAGTAGCAAAGGAGAAGTGGATATGTTAAAAGTAGATATGGAATATGAGAAAGGGATTTTATATGTTCGGTTAAAAGGGGTATTGGATCGAAAAGTGTGTTATAAAATAAATAATTATGTTGTTCCCGTTGTTCTAAAGCATAAAGTTAAATATTTGGTATTTAATTTGTATGACTTAGAGGGGATTGATGAGTCAGGATTGGATGCACTTCTTAATGTGAAGTGTGCAATTCGAACGAATAAGGGTAAGATTTGTTTGTGTGAAGTTAGCGATTTTTTAAGAGAAAAAATGAAAAGGCTTCGAATGAGAGTGGCTAGTAATGAACTTGCTGCTTATCATTTAATTAGTATTTAATGACAACAAATGAATTAATTGAAACTCATATGGGGTTAATAAAAAAAATCGCTAATAAATTTTATAATTCTTCTAGAGAAGATTTGATACAAGTAGGAGTTATTGGTTTACTCAAGGCTTATCAAAACTTTAAACAAGGTGATGCAAAATTTAGTACTTATGCATATCCTTATATTTTTGGAGAAATGTATCAACTTGTTAATTCGAATAAAGATATTAAAGTTAGTAAAGAATTGCTTAAATTATATAAAGTTGTAGAAAAGACACGATATGAACTTGCCCAACGATTTGGTTATATTCCTAGTGATTTAGAAGTAGCACAATTTTTGGAAATGGATTATAATTTGATTCGCGAAGCTGTGTTGTGTAGTCAATCCATGATTTCACTTGATGATGAGGCAAATGAACTTAATTTACATGAAGTAATTGCAGATAAACATTCAGTAAATGTGGATCTTAAAATAGATATAGATGATAGTTTTAAGGTTTTAAATAGTGATGAATTAGAAATCATAAAGGCTCGTTATTATGATGATTTAACACAAAGTGAAGTAGCAAAAAAACTTAATATGACGCAAGTTATGGTTAGTCGTTATGAGAAAAAAAGTTTAGAAAAAATGAAAATGGCTTTAATGTGATACTTTAGGTTTCCCTAAAGTATTTTTTGTGTTATAATATTAATACGTGCTGAAATAGCTCAGTTGGTAGAGCAACGCACTCGTAATGCGTAGGTCGGAAGTTCGAGTCTTCTTTTCAGCACCATTTTGTTTTTAAATCAAGCTTTATGCTTGATTTTTTTCTCTTATAGGAAATAAAATGCAATAGAAAAATTTAAGTAAATTAATATGAGTTAATTTTTATGTTCTTGGATGTCTAATTTGTGTTAATCTTCTTTTCATAAATTGACACTTAATCTTTTGATATGTTATTATGGAACTCCCACCCTTGAAAGGAGATTCTATTTCGTGTTGTTTTATTTTTATTTAATTACTGTTATTTTTAGTGTTGTTGTTGTACATATTATGACGATTTTCTTTACGGAACGATTTAAACAGGATGGAATTGAGGTGTTGGAAAAACCATCAAGATTGGATGAGTTAAGTAAGTTAGTTTTTTTATTTATAAAAGTTTGTTTTCCTTTTGTTAATATGATTTATGATATTTATTTATTAGGTTTTCATAATCATATTTATCGGAAAATGGTAACTCAGTTATTTTTAGAAGGAAAAGTTATTTTTAGGGAAGATTTTTCAAGTGTAAATCGTAAGTTCTCTACTTTTAAAAAGATTCATTAAAAGTGATTTTTAATAGGGGATATTGTGAAATTTATGTCAAAAGTAATATACTCTCCCGTTTGACAGTTGAATAGCAAAAAAAGCTCATGATCCCTTTATTTATACGGGTTTATGAGCTTTTTAAAATCTGCGTAGTATTTTACTTTTTAACTTGTTCAAAAATTTTTTTAAAATCTTCATAAGAAACTATCTCAAAGTCCGTTCTAAAGCCAAAAACTTCGTGTAAATCATCTGTTAAGTCATCTCTTACATATGCTGGAGAAT
>JAGHGS010000106.1 GCA_017888105.1 Bacilli bacterium | reverse complement strand
GTATCAAGATACAAATGAAGTACAATATAAGTTAAGTCGTATGCTTGCAAATAAATATAAAAATATTTTTGTTGTTGGTGATCCCTCTCAATCTATTTATGGCTTTCGTGGTGCAAATTTTAGAAACATACTCGATTTTGAACATAATTTTAAAGATACAAAAGTAGTTATGTTGGAGCAAAATTATCGAAGTACGAAAAATATTTTGGATGCTGCAAATAGTGTTATTAAAAATAATAAAGAGAGAAAAGATCTTGATTTATATAGTACTTTGGGTGATGGCGTTAAAGTGAAATATATGCGCAGTTATGATGAAAAACATGAAATTGCTCTCATTGTTGATGAAATCAAAAAATTGTTAAATGAAGGATATACTTATCAAGATATAGCAATATTCTATCGAACCAATGCGCAATCTAGAAATGTCGAGGAAGTATTGCTTAAAAATAGTTTTCCGTATAAAGTAGTTGGTAGTTATTATTTCTATAATCGGAAAGAAATTAAAGATTTGTTATGTTATTTAAGACTTATTAATAATACGAATGATGATGTTAGTTTACGAAGAGTTATCAACACGCCAAAAAGAAAGATTGGAAATAAAAGTATAGAAGAATTAGAAAAACAAGCCGATGTGCAAGGCTGTTCTATGTTTGATGCAATTTCATCTGGAAAAGAACTTGAATTTAAAAATATTATTTTAGAATTACAGAGAGATGCACTTAATTTATCTTTAACGGAGTTAATTGATGATGTATTAGACAAAAGCGGTTTAAAAAGAGAACTTGAAAATGAAAAATCATTAGATTCAGAACTTCGTCTTTAAAACTTGATGGAATTTAAGAGTATTACAGCTTCTTATGAGGCTCGAACTGGTTCGGTTAATTTGAATGATTTTTTAGAAGAAATTAGTTTAATTGCGGATATTTCTGAGCATCAAGATGATGATAATGTCATTACATTAATGACGTTACATAGTGCTAAGGGACTAGAATTTCCTATTGTATTTATTATTGGGATGGAGGAAGGAATATTTCCACATCAAAATGCTTTTTTAGAAGGAGATCAAGGCATTGAAGAAGAAAGACGTCTTTGTTACGTTGGATTTACTAGAGCGAAAGAGCGTTTATATTTAACGAATGCTAAAAAAAGAATGTTATATGGTAAAACAACGGCTAATGCACCATCTCGTTTTATTAGTGAGATTAACGGGGATGTTTTAGAAACGGTTAGTAGTAGTGTTAAGGAAGAGAAAGTTTTAAATAAAGATGAGTTGTATTGTAATGAGGATGTATCCTATAATAAAGGAGATATTGTGATGCATACCATTTATGGTAAAGGTGTTGTTCTTGATGTAGATGATAAGTTTGTCAGTGTTGCTTTTGCTAAAAATTTTGGTATAAGGAAACTTATGAAAAATCATAAAAGTTTAAAGAAGTTATAGTTTACAATAATTGCTCAAATAATTATAGAATGTTATAATTAATAGAAAAGTATGGAGGATTTATGGAGAAAACATTAGTTGTGATGGCCGCTGGTATGGGAAGTAGGTTTGGAGGATTAAAACAAATTGAATCAGTAGGTCCAAATGGTGAGTTTATCATTGATTATTCCGTTTATGATGCAAAAAGAGCTGGTTTTACCAAAGTTGTTTTTGTAATAAAAAAGGAACTTGAAGAAGTGTTTAAAGAAACAATTGGAAAAAGATTGGAAGGTAAAATTCCGGTTTGTTATGCTTATCAAGATATTCGTGATATTCCAAGTAAAGAGTATTTAGCAGAAAAAAGAGAAAAACCATGGGGAACAATTCAAGCTGTTTTATGTGCAAGACCATATGTTGATGGAGATTTTGTGGTAATTAATGCAGATGATTTTTATAGTTTTGATTCTTATTTGAAAGCTAGAGAGTTTTTAGATCAAAATCACGATGATAATTGTTATGCTTGTATTACATTTCCTTATGATGTTACGAAATCTTTATATGGAAGTGTAAAAAGAGCAGTATGTTTTCCTAAAGCAGGAAATATTACAGAACTTATTGAAAGTAAAGTTACTACGATGGATGGTTATGCTTTTGCTGAACCTTTAGATGGAGAAGCTTCTTTTAAAATAGAGTTAGATCATCCTGTTTCTGTTAATATGTTTGCTTTTAAGAATCATTTCTTTGAATATTTAGAAGAATATTTTAAAAAATATTTTAGAAATACGGATGATTATATTTTAAATAATGAGGCTTTATTACCAGAACTTATTAAGGAAAAATTAGATGCGAAAGAAATTAAACTTCAAAATATGGTTTCGGAAGGTTCTTGGTTTGGTATGACTTATAAGGAAGATTTGGATGGATTAAAAGAAGCTATTAATGCTTTAATTGAGAAAGGAGAGTATCCAAAGAAACTTTGGGAATAATATGGAAGAAGCAAAAAAAAGAATTGATGAATTAACAAGTATTTTAAAGAAAGCAAATTATGAGTATTATAATTTAGATAATCCAACTATTACTGATCAAGAATATGATAAATATTTAAGAGAATTAATTCATTTAGAGGAACAATATCCAGATTTAGCGGATCCAAATAGTCCAACAAAACGAGTTGGGGGAGAAGCAATTGATAAGTTTAATAAAGTAAGGCATGCTATTCCTATGATTAGTTTATCGAATGTTTTTAATGAAGAGGAAATTCGTGATTTTGATAAAAGAATTAGAAATGCCGGTTTTAAACCAGAATATGTTTGTGAACTTAAAATTGATGGACTTAGTGTATCTTTACATTATGAGCATGGTAAACTCAAGTTTGCGGCAACACGAGGTGATGGGGTAATTGGAGAAGATATTACTCACAATGTTAAAACTATAAAAACAGTTCCTCTTGATTTGGGTCAGGATATTGATATTGAAGTTCGCGGCGAAATTTATATGAATAAAGCAACTCTTGAGAAAATTAATTTAGAGCGTGCTAGTAAAGGAGAAAGTAAACTTCAAAATGTTCGAAATGCTGCTGCCGGTTCGATTCGACAGTTAGATCCAAAGATTGCTGCCAAAAGGCATTTGGATACTTGGATTTATCATTTACCAAATCCTTTAGATTATGGAATTCTTACTCATTATGAAGCATTACAATATATGAAAGATCTTGGCTTTAAAGTAAATCCTGCTTCAAGGTTAGTGAGTGATATTGATGGCATTTTAGAGTTTATTCGCGAATACACAGAAAAAAGAAATAGTCTTCCGTATGAAATAGATGGAATTGTTATTAAAGTAAATGATATTAGAATGCAACAAGAACTTGGTGCTACTGCGAAATATCCAAGATGGGCGACTGCCTATAAGTTTCCAGCAGAAGAAGTATTAACAAAATTGGTTGATATTAAATTTACCGTTGGACGGACTGGACAAGTAACTCCAAATGCCGTTTTAGAACCAGTTTTAGTTATGGGGTCTACGATTCGTCGGGCTACGTTACATAATGAAGATTATTGCCGTATGTTAGATTTAAGAATTGGTGATATCGTATCTATTAAGAAAGCAGGAGATGTTATTCCTGAGGTAGTAGAAGCTAAAGTTGAAAGAAGAAGTGGGGATGAAAAACCTTTTCTTATGATTCAAAATTGTCCAATTTGTGGATCAACTTTAGTAAAAAAAGGAAATGTTGATTATTTTTGTGTTAATGATAATTGTCCAAAAAAGAATATAGAAAGCTTAATTCATTTTGCTAGTCGAAATGCAATGAATATTGATGGTTTAGGTGATGAAATATTAGAAGATTTTTATAATGAAGGTTTTGTTCGAACGATTCCTGATTTTTATCACTTAAATGAACACAAAGAAGATATTATTGAATTAGAAGGATATGGAATTAAGAAAGTTACGAATTTGCTTTTAGCGATTGAAGAGAGCAAACAAAATAGTGTAGAGCGTCTTATTTTTGGTTTAGGTATTTCTGGAATTGGTGCAAAGAATGCAAAACTTCTTGCTAGCACTTTTAAAGATATGGAGCATTTAAGTAATGCTAGTTATGATGATCTTGTTGGAATTCGTGATATTGGTGATATATTAGCTAAAAATATTGTTAATTTTTTTGCTAATCCAAAGAATATAGAACTTATTAACACATTGGAAGATTTAGGTGTTAATATGAAATATTTAGGTGCGGAAGTAAAAAATAATGAATATTTTACAGATAAGAAATTTGTTATTACGGGAACGATTTCTTTTATGAGTCGAGATGAAATTAAAACTATGATTGAATCTTATGGTGGTAAATGTATTGATAGTGTTAGTAAAAATACCGATGTTGTTATTGTAGGAGATGCTCCTGGCAGTAAATATGAGAAAGCATTATCTTTGGGAATTTCTATTTGGAATGAAGAAGCGTTTAAAGAAATTGTAGATAGTTTGTAAACTATTTACATTTTTTATTGACAACAATTGTCAAATAATTATAAATTGTCTTCTCTTTTAATTAATGTTATAATAGATTTACTATGAGGTGAATGAATTGAAGAAATTAAAAAAAGTTTGGCAAGAAAATAGTGTTTTATTTGTGTTACTTTTTATATTAATCGCTTGTTTGATTGCAATCTCTGTAGTAGTTGTTACTTACTTTGTTGGAGATTCTAGTTCAAAATATGGGGATCGTTTAGAGGGTATTGAAGATTATCCATTTGATACAGATATGCAAAATGAAATTATTTCTAAGTTAGAAGAAAGTGAAATTGTTGAAGATGTTACAATGCGTGTTAGTGGAAAAATTATTTATATTACAATTATTTTTGCTCCAGAAATTACTTTGGTAGAAGGACAAAGTATTGCGCTTGCAAGTCTTGATTATTTTAGTGAAGAAACTCTTAGTTTCTATGATTTAGAATATATGATAGAGGCGGAAGCAACAGAAGAGACGGAAGGATTTAAGATTATTGGTGCTAAGAATGTAACAGGCACTGGAGGTATTGTTTGGAATAATAATACAGAGTTTGAAGATGAGGAAGAAGTTACAGAAGAGTAGGTAGTTTATGAAAAATAAAAAAAGTGTAATTATTACCATTGTTGTAATACTTGCTGTTGTTATTATAGGTTTAATTGTTTTTCGTGTTTTAACGGATGAAAATAAACTTACAGCGAGTGAGAAAAGATGGATTAATAATAATATTAATACGGTTCAAAATATTAATGTAATTAATGATGTTAATTTATTTGGAAATACTGGTACAGGTGTTTTTTATGAATTTTTAAATGATTTTGAGACGGAATATAATTTAGAGCTTAATCCTGTTACTTTTAATTATGGAGATAATACGAGTGGACTTACCCTTGGAGTTAAGAAAAGTTTGGGGGATGAGGATTTTGTATTTTATGAAGATCACTATGTTTTAGTAGGCCTTGAACGAGAAATTATTAGTAATTATACAGAATTTAGTGGTATGAATATTGGCGTTGTTCGTGATGATGCTTCTTATATTATTAGTTATTTAACGAATGTTAGTAATCTTACTTTATCTCAATATGATAGTGAAGAAGAATTGTTAGAAGCTTTTTCTCAAAATGAAGATATCCAGTATATGATTGTTCCTTTGAGTATTTATTTGGATGTAATACTTGAAAATGATTATTATATCAATTATCATTTATCCGATATTAAACTTTATTATGTTATTCAAGGAAATGATGATACTTTAACTCATATTTTAGAAAAGTTTTATCGGAATTGGTATATAGAGAATTTAGATCCTTATCTTAAAAGAGCAGAGTTTAGTCTTTTTACTACTTCTCTTGGAATTAGTGAAACAGAAATAGATGCTATGCAATCGGTTACTTATAATTATGGCTTTATTAATAATAGTCCTTATGAAGTTATTATGAGTGGTAATTATGGTGGAATTATTGCTATGTATTTATCTGATTTTAGTCGTTTTAGTAATATTGAGTTTAATTATACAAAATATCGTAATTTAAATCGTTTTGAGAAAGCGATTGGTAATGGGGATGTTGATTTATATTTTAATTATTATAATTTAGATGATGGTTATTATAATATTGATTCTAATTTGGTAATTCGTTATAGTGTTATTGCTAATCATGAAAATAATTTAGTTGTCAATAGTATTCAAAGTTTAGTTGGAAAGACGGTTTATGTAGAAGAAAATAGCTATTTACATAATTATTTAAAAAGTATTGATGGTATAGATATTGAAACATATGAAGATGAAAATGATTTAAAGAAATTAAATAGGCAAGATGTTATTATTGTTATTGATAAAAATATTTTTGATATTTATTCTGGTAGTAATTTATCTAATTATACGGAAAGATATAGTAGTTCTTTGAATGAAACTTATGATTTTAAGTCTCGAACTGATAGTGCTTTTTATAAATTATTTAGTAAATATGCAATGGTACTTGATAATAATGAGGCAATATATGATGGTATGTATAGTCATTCTATGACCGTTAAGACTGGTAGTATTTTAGGGACTATTGCTAAATATATTTTACTTACTTTATTAGTGTTTGCGGTTATCTTTATTATCTTTTATAAGAGTAGTAAAAGAATAAAGATTGCTAAAAGAATTAAGAAAGATAATAAAATGAAGTTTATTGATCAATTAACAAGTCTTAAAAATCGAAATTATTTGAATGAATATATTCATAATTGGAATAATAATACTGTATATCCTCAAACTATGATTGTAATTGATTTAAATAATATTCAATTTATTAATGATACTTTAGGATATGAAGAGGGAGATAAACAGATTAAGGCAGCGGCAAATATTCTTATTAAGACACAACTTGATAATAGTGATATTATGCGTACGGATGGTAATGAATTTTTAGTTTATTTGATTGGATTTACTCAAAAACAAGTTACGAATTATATTCATAAATTAAATAAAGAATTTAAAAAATTACCATATGAATATGGTGCTGAGTTTGGTTATTCTATGATTAATGATAATGTTAAGACAATTGAGGATGCTATACTTGAAGCAACGGATGAAATGAAGAAGGGAAAAAAGAAAAGCGAGGATGGAAATGCGTGAGAAAATAAAAAGGGGTGCTAGTAATTTTTTTAAGATTATTACCAAACCAGAAATGGAAGTATTACCAGGGCATCTCGCTTTTTCTTTTGTACTTTCTATTGTTCCTACTCTTACGATTCTCACTTATATTGCATCTATTTTTCATTTTGATTTGGCTTTTATTAGTGATTTTATTACACAAGCTTTTAGTAAAGAATTTGCGGATATGTTACTTGGTACGAATATGGTTATTACGGCTGATTGGAATTTCTTTTTAACTCTCATTATTGCTTATATTATTGCTAGTAATGGAGCTGCAAGTGTTATAGCTAGTTCTAATATGATTTATGGAATTAAAAATTCTAAGTTTTTAAAAAGAAGATTAAAATCATTAATGATGATTTTAATTATTATTCTTTTGTTTGTATTTTTACTTATTTTTAGTGTTTTTGGTGATAAAATAATTGAAATGTTGCAAATTATGGATATTAGTGAAAAAATAATTACGAATATTACATTAGTTATTAGTGTTCTTAAAGGACCTATTTCTTGGTTTATTATCTTTTTCTTTATTAAAATTATATTTACGATGGCTCCAGATAAAAAAATTAAGAGTAATGAAGTTAATAAAGGAGCTATTTTTACTACGGTAGGTTTTGTTGTTGTTACTTATATTTATTCTTTGTATACTACTTATTTTGCTAATTATGATGTTTTTTATGGAAATTTAGCAAGTATTGTTGTTTTAATGATTTGGCTTTATTTGTTGTCTTATATCTTTACAATTGGACTTGCTTTAAATTATAGAGAAGAAGTTATTACTTTAGAAAAAACACAAAAATTAAATTTAGAAGAGAAGTAAATTTTACTTCTTTTTTTTGAATCATTATTTTATTAAGTACGTAAATAGTAATAAAAATTGTGGCTATTCAATGAAAATGTCCCACTTTTTAATTTCGTTATTCAGTAAAAATGTCTCAATCCAATTGATTAATTTAATAAAACATTCCGTTGTTATTCAGTAAAAATGTCCCAGTTAAAAACTAGCTATGTTTTGCTAGTTTCTTTTATGGTATGCCCATGGATGATTTGGCGATGGTTTTCTTCCTTGAAAATATTTTCTTTCTTTAGGCTCTTGTACAATTTCTTCTTCTTTTTTAGGTTTTTCAATCTTTACTAATTGATAAAGGCAATTATTTACATATCCCCAGTATGTCCTGTCATAAGCTATAGTAACCATGCATTTTGTCCTTGTGGGAAATGTAACTATTTCTCCTGTTTTTAAATCTGCTAAAACATAATAATCTTCTTTATACTTTAAAGAAGAAGCATTATCTAAACTTCTTTCTTCTTTTTCAGAAATAATTAAATTTAATTCTTCTT
>JAGHGS010000105.1 GCA_017888105.1 Bacilli bacterium | reverse complement strand
TACTGGTGGATATAGAGATATCGCTCATCCAATTAATCCAGATGTACGTAAAATGTTCGAAGATGCTATTTTAAAAGCATACAATGAAGCAGAATAAAACTTGGGAAACCAAGTTTTTTTCATATTTATTTAGTATTTTTCATAAAATGAAGTAAAAGGAGATCATTTATGGAAAATAAGGAAATAATAGAATTTGGCTCACATGAATTAAAATTGATTGACCGAAGAGAAATATCTCTAACGGGTATAAAAAAAATAACTAGTTTTGATAGTGAAGAATTTTTACTCGAAAGTAATATGGGAGTAATTTTAATAAAAGGAAGTAATTTAGAAATAATGAAATTAGATACTCACGATGGAAACGTCAAAATAAAAGGTAAAATAAATGGATTTAACTACTTAGACAATAAAGAAAAAGGAAAAGAAGAAAGTATTATTTCTAAATTATTTAAATAATGCCTGCAAATATCCAACTAATCGCTTTAGGCGCATCTTATCTTTTTGGCTTTATCTTTTATTATCTTTATAAAATCAATTATATATTTATCAAAGGAAAAAAAAGATTTTACCAAAGTCTTATCACCATTTTATTTATGTATAATATTGTTTTAATTTACATAATTATGATTTTCAAAATTAACCACGGAATGTTTCATTTATACTTCTTCATCATGATAGTTTTAGGTTTTCTTACAAACATAAAATTAACAAAAAAAATGTTAAAAAATGTAAAATATCGCTCTTTTATTGAAAAAATAAAAAAGAAATGTTATACTATAAAAAATAGGGGTGATCAAAATAAAGCACAAAGTAACAAAAAAAGAACGTCGTAGATTAACAATTTTTGTTTTATCTTTTATTTTTATTATTGGCTTTACCTGTATTAATATCTTCCCAGATTGGCTTAAAATTATGAAAAATAAACAAGAAATTAAACTATTACAAGAATCTTACGAAGAACTTTTAGATACGGAAGAAGCCTTAAAAGCCGAAGTTCAAAAATTACAGAACCCAGAATATGTAGAAAGATATGCAAAAGAAAAATTCTTATATACCAAAGATGGCGAAATTATTATAAGAAAAACAGATTCCAACTGAACCTGTTTTTTTTAACAAGATTAACGATTCTCAAAAAACTTATCAATACTAACCTCTAATATTTGAGATATATTCCATAAAACAGGAATACTAATACCTTGAACTTTTCCTGTTTCTAAGGAACCAATTAAACCAGTAGAAACATTACACATTTTAGCCATTTTAGCTTGACTAATTCGATCTGTTGGATGATTAAGATTGTGCAATCCTCGATAATATCGAACATTAGCTCCAATAACCTTGAAAATATCGCCTCTTGTTTCTTTGATATATAACATAAGATCTCCTTTCATTTTATAATCTCATGTTATATATAACATAATTATATCCGATATAATTTTAACATATTTTTATATTAGAAATCAATTGATAAGTATAAAATTATCATAATTTGACTCAAAGCCTTAAAAAATTTGTCAAACAAGTATTTTTATGATAAAATAGGCACATTAACAAAGGAGTTATTATGAAAAAAATAAAGAATAATACATTAAAAAAAGAATTAAAAAAATTTAATAACTATTTATATATTTTCCTAATATTTTTTGCTTTAAGTATTTTATTTATTGCTTTTGGAATCTATGAAAATGGGAAAAATAAAGAAAATTATATATATTTAAATGACGTTATTGAAAATAAAAACAATGAAGAAAATGCCAATGCTTATTTAGAAATTACACAACCACCTTATTCCATCGCAAAATACGAAAATGATGAAGAAAATGCATTTTATATTGTTTTTGATGGAAGATACTTTTATATCGCTTATCTAAACAATAACCTATACGAAAAATTAAATGTAGAAGGTCTAGAAGAAAATTCTTTAACGATTTATGGTACAACAAAATCTACGCCACAAAACGTAAAAGAAATTGCTTTAGAAGTATATAATGAAGGAGTAGAAGAAGATAATAAAATAGAAATGGATGAATTCAATAATTATTTTGGTGAAGTATATTTAACAAATGTTTCCCTAAAAAATACAAACATAGCTTTTTTCATCATAAGTATCATCCCTTTTATAATTTCACTCATCTTTTTATCACTATTTATAATAAATAAAATAAAAACCAAAAAAGAATTAAATCGCTTAAACGAAAAAGAATTCAAAAAACTAGAAAAAGAAATAGACGAAGAAAAAAACATACATTATCAAAAATATCATCTAATTTTAACAGAAAATTATATAATCTGTTTAAATCACAATCTTAAAATTTTAAAATATAAAGATTTAATTTGGATCTATGAAAATCGTATTAAAGAATATGGTATTACTACAGCTAGAAAAGTATTTGTAATGAATAATAAAGGAAAAACGATTAATATTTTAACAACAGATGGACAAGAAAAAAGAAACGAAAACATACCAAAAGAAGTCATTGCTACTATAAGCGATAAAAATGATAAAATTTTAGTTGGAATGAACAAGAAAAATGAAGAACAAATTCATGAAATTTTAAAGAATAGCTAAGGCTATTTTTTTATATAATATAATATGAAAACAAAATTAAAAACATTAACATTAATTATTTTATTATTATCCGCATTATTTATAAATACCAAAGTAAATGCGTTAATGCCTTTAAGTGGCAAAACAATTATCATCGATCCAGGTCACGGAGGAAAAGATCCAGGAACAATTAGTGACACAACCTATGAAAAAGATATCAATTTAGCCATAAGTAAAGCTCTAGAAATCGAACTTGCAAAAGCTGGAGCAACAGTAATATTAACCCGAGACGACGATTATGACTTAGCAGAACCAAATGCCAGATGGCGTAAAAAAAGCGATTTTGATAATCGCATAAATTTAATAAACAATAGTAATGCCGATTTATACTTATCGATTCATTTAAATTATTTAACCAATAATATTTATTATGGTCCACAAGTATTTTATGATAAAGAAGAAAATAAGAATCTAGCATCCATAATTCAAGAAATACTAAATACGAACTTAAATACAGATCGAGAAATCAAAAAAATACCAAACGAAACCTACATGTATGATAAATTAAACATTAAAGGTGTCTTAATTGAATGTGGTTTTCTATCAAATACAGAAGAAAAAAGCAAATTACTAACAGAAGAATACCAACAAGAAATAGCATCACTAATAAAAGATGCCATCATAAAATATTTCAATTAGCAAAATACTTCATAGTAACTTTTCGATTTTCATTTACACCAGTACCATACCCTAAATTACCAATTTCCTTTAATACTTTTTTAATAGCTTTCTCATCTTTATCAATTACATCATCAACCATAGTAATCAATTTTACCGCTTTTACAATCGCAACATCATATAAATCATAAAAAGAATAATGAAAACTGATCTTTTTATCTACTGGATAATACCACTTTTTATGTTCTAAATTAAGCACACTATAATCCAATTTTCTAACATAATAACAAAAATTCTGTAATTTTAAAGATGAAACTACATGAGTTAAATCAAACAAAGCATAACATTTTTTCTTAATTCCAAAACGGGAACTCATCAAATATCGATAAACAAACCGAAATCTCTTATAACCTTTTAAATAAATTTTATAACCATGTTGCACTTGAAAAGTATCAAAGTATACCTTATCTAATGCTTGTACTAAATTTGTCGTAAATTTTATTTTAGGAAACACATTTCTACCAATATGACCTTTATATATCGGTTTATGAAATCTTTCCTGATATATAATAGCATCTATCATACTTTCTAAATAATCATGACGTCCTCGATATATATAAGTTTTTTTATTCTTTCGGTCGTATTTACCCCCATAATAATAAATAAAAGGATGAACTGTACTATCAAGAACATAATGACAAATAGAACCATATAAATAAGAAAGTAACTCTCGATTACGAGTTTCCTTATTTTCACGCAAATAACGTATAATATTTTCAAAATATAAATTAGCATGATTTTTATGCATATAAGAACCCAATTTTGGTTTATAAAAAAATAATGCATCAAAACTTTTTCCAAAAAGATCAAAAACTTTAGAATCCAATTTATCTTGAATATTAGAATTTAATGATTTATAAACATCTTTAGTAAATAGATGATGTGTATATGTAGCTGGCATAAAAATCTCCCCTTAATTCATTATAACACAAAATAACCTTCTTCACCAAACTTTCACCAAATATTAACATTTGTAACAACTAACTTTTTTACAATATAGCTGTTCTTTGTGATATAATTTATAATAGGTGGTTCGCATGGAAAAAATATTTAAGACATTAGATGAACAAGTAAAAATCTTACGAAACAAAAATTTAATTATTGATGACGAAGAATATGTCAAAAGTATTCTTTTACGAGAAAACTACTTCTTCATTAATGGTTATAGATACCTATTTTATAAATCAAGCAAAGACAAAACATTTATAAATGGGACCAATTTCCGAGAAATATACGCTTTATTTTATTTTGATAGACAACTAAGAAACATCCTATTTAAAAATATTTTAATTTTAGAAAATAACATAAAAAGTATACTTTCTTATGAATTATCCCGTAAATATGGATTTAAAGAAAAAAAGTATTTAAATCCCAACAATTTTACAACCGATCCAAAGAAAACCAAACAAGTAAATGACCTCGTAAAAAAAGTCAAAAGACAAATTATTGTGAATGGTAGAGAACATTCTGCTACAAAACACTATCAGAGCAATTATGGTTATATTCCTTTATGGGTTGTTGTAAAAGTACTTTCATTTGGCATAGTAGGAGAATTATATACCATACTAAAACTTGAAGATCAAGAAAAAATAGCAGAACTATTTAATGTAGATGTAGAAAGTTTACTGACATATCTTCCTATTATTGCTAATTATAGAAATTTATGTGCTCATGAAGATATATGTTATGAACACAGAACTCAAAAAGAAATCCCTATAACCAAATACCACGATTTATTAAATATTCCTAAAACAAATGGAGAATATATTTATGGTATTAATGATCTATTTGCTTTAATTATCATTTTAAAAAGACTTCTTAGAAATGACAATTTTCATAATATGTTAAATGAAATATCTTATGAAATTGATTATTTATCAGGAAGACTTCACACAATAAGTATAGATAAAGTATTAGATCATATGGGATTTCCAAAGAATTATAAAGATATAGTAAGGATGGATTAAAATGGTTGAAAAGAAAAAAAATACAACATTAAGAAATGGATTAATTCTAATAATTACCTTTTTACTTGGTATGCTAGCACTTTATGGAATATTCTACTTTTTTCCAAACATAATTGGTACAACTGTAACAAAAGTAGAAAAAGATGTTACTGTAACAGATGAAGGTATCGCTGAAGCCGTAGAAAAAGTATATGATTCTGTAGTCGTTGTAAATACTTATGTAGACGGACAAGCTTATTCATCAGGTACTGGCTTTGTTTATAAAACAGAAGATGGTACAGCATATATTTTAACTAATAATCACGTAATTGATAGTGCCGATGACGTATACGTAAAATTTACCGATGAAACCATTGTAAAAGCAGAAGTAGTAGGAAGCGATGTATATTCGGATATTGCTGTATTATCCGTAGATGAAGATTATATCATAGCTGTTGCCGAAATTGGTAGTAGTGAAGATGCTAGATTAGGAGACACTGTATTTGCAATTGGAGCCCCATTAGATAATGCTTATTCTTGGAGTGTTACAAGAGGAATTGTATCAGGAAAAGATCGATTAGTAGAAGTAGAACTTACTAGTGGTAATACAAAAACACCAATGATCGTTAATACAATTCAAACAGATGCTGCCATAAATAATGGTAATAGTGGTGGTCCACTTGCAAACTCAAATGGTGAAGTAATTGGTATCACTTCAATTAAACTAGCTAGTTCAACAATTGAGGGAATGGGATTTGCAATTCCAATTGAAACAGCAGTAGAATATGCAGAACAATTGATAAATGGTGAAGAAGTAGAAAGACCAGCATTAGGAATTTATATGTTAGATGTTTCAAGTGCATACTTTGATAGAAACTACTATGAAATTATTAGAGAAGCAAATGTTACCAGTGGTGTAATCGTAACCGACTTTGAAGAAAATAGCCCAGCAAAACAAGCCGGACTTGAAGTAGGAGATATTATAGTTAAAGTAGATGGTAATGATGTTCCATCAAATGCCTATTTAAGATATTATTTATATAGACATAATGTTGGTGATGAAATGACTTTAACTATCATAAGAGATGGTAAAGAAAAAGACATTAAAGTAATGCTAACAGAAAGTTAAGAGGATGAATCCTCTTTTTTTATACACAAAAAAAGCTCCTATTGAACTTTTTAATTATTTGAATCATTTGATATTTCTTCAATTGTTTTATGATTAGAACTTAATAAAGCCTGACTTGTCCAACTAGAAGTTAAACCATAATCAATATAGATTAACTGTCCAGACATATAAGAACAAATATCACTTCCTATGACAACTAAAGGATAACCCATATCTTTAGCATCTGCAGCATAACCATTCCAACTTTTAAGGAAAATATTTTCAATCATTTTTGCTCCTTCTAATGCATCTCCATTAGGACTAGTAGAACGATTAAAATCATCAGTTAAACCAGTAGTTGTATCTCCAGGGTTAATAGCATTAATTCTTATTTTTCTAGAAATAAATTCATGACTCATACATTTATATGTAACATAAGAAAGCAAACATTGTTTAGCAAAAACATAAGCACTTTGAATTAAATCTGGATGATCATCATACCATTTCATTGCCTCTTCCCAAGTCGGAACATTTATAAGTTCAACCGCTTTTGTATAAACCTGTTGCCATCCAAATCCTCCAACTGAAGATATAAATGTTACCGAACCATGATCACTTATACGACTTAATAATTGCTCTGTCATATATTTTTGACTATAAAAATTAACTTTTTGAACTAATAATTCATTTCCTGGAAATGCAGCAATTCCATGACATAAGAACAAAGCATCAATTTTATCTGGTAAATCATCAATAACATGATCAATTTCCTCTTTTTTACTCAAATCAGCTTGATAAGCCTTTTTTACAGGTAAATCAATTGAATTTATATCAATCGCATAAATATTAGCTCCTAACTCTAATAATAATTCAGTAGCAGACTTTGCCATACCAGATGCTGCTCCTGTAATAACAACCGTTTTTCCTTCAAAACCAAATAACTTTTTTAAATCCATTTTCTATCCTCCTAATTATTATTGTATCACAAAAAAAGAAAACGATTATTGTTTTCTTCCATAGTTTACAGATTATTTTTTACTGTGACCATCATTTACCCATTCTTCTGGTGTAATCCCACTTTTTATACACTCTTCGATTTCTTCTTCTGTTAATCCATATGCTTTTGCTTCATCTAATAATAATTTATAACGTATTTGCTTATCTTTTTCATTTGGTGTAGAACCAGAAAATATTTTTAAAAATTCTCCCAAAAGTCCCATATTAAACACCTTTTTTACTACTTTTAATCAGTATTGTAATCACAATAATTAAACCCATCACACCACCACCAATAAGACAAAGGGATATAATTTTTAAAATATTATCACTTAATCCAAACATATTTTGATTATTATTTCTTTGTTCAAAAGAAAATTCATATTCAATATCACTGTTATCTATCAAATTAACATTCCAAGTTAATGTTTTTTCATCACTACTTACTTCAGTAGCATTACTCCTAACTGCAGCATTCGGTAAATTAACTATATAATTGATATCTATATAATCACTTATATCTATATTCTCAGTTTGTTCATCAGAACTTTCAAAAATAAAATGAGCTCGATAAGTATCATCATTTATTTTTTGAAACAAAATATTATTAGTATCCCCATTTAACATATCTGCTAAATTAACAGTATCAGTCGTTGCTGATGAAACATCATCAATATTTGCATATGTTTGATAAACTGTAACTTGATATGTATAATTTTCTTTATCTAAATTAGTTTCTACCGTATATCCCATATCTTCTAATTGTTGTCTTTTTTCATCACTAAATAATTCATCTTCATTAAATTCAGAAGAACTTAATTGTTCATCTAAATAATCTTTTATTGCCTTCTCAATTCTACTTTGCTCTTCTTCTGTAGAACCATAATTTTCCAAACAATCATACACACAAGTTGTATATTCACTCGAATTAACATCATAAGGACAATTAGCATCACAAACATCTTGATAAAATTCATTTAAAATCATTCCTCGCATACTTTCTGAAGAAGCGAACTCATATAAATCAATTTCCACGCTCATATTTACATCAACACTTTTATCATCATGAATACTCATATTAATTTTATAATTCATACATCCAACAACCAATAATACACTAACAACAAGCAATAAAACTTTTAAACCTTTTACCATAACACCATTCCTATCATAAAAATATGATAACAAATAAAAAATAGAGTGTCAATCACTCCAAATAAATTAAATCAAAATTATTTTTCACAACTACAATTATTAATTTAACATAAAATACTATTAGCAATCAATAGAATATAGTTCTCCATAGCCACCTTCATTTTTTTCAACTATTTGTACAAACTGAAACCCAATCTTTTGATAAAATAATGGGGCTTGATCAGTCCAAAGATATACTTTTTTATATCCTAATTTTTTTAATATTTTTAAAGCTTCACTAATTAATTTACGACCATATCCTTTTCCTCGATATTTATCAAAAATCATAACATCACTAATCCAAGGAGTAAACTCTGGATATTTATACAAACATTCTTTTTTAAAAACTAAAAATCCTATTAAATCATTTTCATCAAACATTGCAATACCAAAAGGTAGTCCATCTTTATTTAAAGCATATTCTAAAAATTTTTCTCTAGTAGTATCTATCGTCATAGTTGAATTAAATTTTGACCAATGACAAAAATGTTTATGAATGATTTTTTCCAAAATATTGTCATCTAATTCACTAAATCTCTTAATTTGCATTTTCATCTTTCTTTAATATAACTTTTTCAAGTAAAAGTCTTCTTTGAAATCCTCCATTTTTTTCTTTCTTCTTACGAGCTTCTTCTATAATATCTTGTAAAGTAAAACCATTATATTCTGCCATTGCTATAATTAATTCTAATTTATCAGCAAGTTCTTTTTTACGTTCCACTAAATTTAAAGCAGTTTTAACTTCTTCCAATTCTTCAGAATCTTTAAGAAGTAGATATTGCCAATATTCATCATCACTTAATACACGGTAAATAGGTATCTCACCATTTGCTAATATAATATCCGGAATATGATCACGAACTAACTTATGATAAAGTTGTACACCATTATTAACTCTTTGTTCATTATAAATCATAGCATCCTTTGGAAAATCATCCGCTACATGCATGAGAGTACCATCTAATTTTTGATGATACATTTCTGCTAAAAACGTTTGAATTGGTCGAACAATACAATCAGCATCACTTCTTGAAATAGAATAATAAAGACACTCTTCATCACTAATTGAAACAAATTGTAAATGAAACTCATAAAATATATCTGCTACATCGTATCCTTCTTCTATTTTCTTTACTACAAAAGGATGATTTCGAAGTTCTGGTATAATCCTTGGATCATCTATGTCAATAGGCTTTTCACTCTGATATTTAATAAAAGTAGAAGCAGAATGTACTTTATCAATCATATGAACAATTTTAGCTTCCAAATCCACTTGATTTTCATAATTATCTAAAATAGTTCTTAAATCAAGTATATCTCCAAATTTATTAGCTAAATAATTAACAGCAAGGTTCGTAACTCTTGTTTTTTCTACAGAAGAAATACCTTGAAATTTAGTAATATCACCAGTCAAAGCTTCTGGTAAATCATGACATAAAATATAATCAAAAATTTTATTGTAATCAAGATACGAAGGCAAATTTTTTTTTAATATTCTTGTTATTGACATCAAATCAAAAACATGATTTTTAACATCTTCAAGTCTTTCTCTACTTACATGCCAAAGTTGTGGTCCAGTTCGAACAACATCACCGAGTATATCAAAAACCATAAATAATTTAACTTCTTGTTTTAAATCATAATTCATGCTAACCCTTCCAATTTCAAAAATCAATTTTTTCTTTCTCTAGTTAAAATAACATTACAATTAGAAAAATCTAAACCAGTACTTAAACGAGTACCAATAGATTCATTTAAATGAATTCCATCATCCAATTTCCAATTATTTAATAAATCAACGACACTAATCTCTGTACTTAATCTTGGAGCCTTATCAACATCTAACACCAAAATAACAAATACGCCATATTCATTTATGATATATTTCAAAACTCGATCTAAGTGTTCTTGACCATTCTCAACTTTTTTTAAGTAAGTACCAATAGAATATGGAATATTAACATTCATAATAAAACCTAAATATAAAAAAACCCTTATTCAGGGTTAATATTCATCTGGCAGGGGATGAGAGAATCGAACTCCCAACTAAAGTTTTGGAGACTCCTATTATACCATTTAACTAATCCCCTAAATCTCCTAAGAGATAAATCAATTATAACATAAATAATTCCAATTTAAAAGT
>JAGHGS010000104.1 GCA_017888105.1 Bacilli bacterium | reverse complement strand
TGTTTTTTTGCTCCTTGATATCGACAAATAACCCTAATATGTGATACAATTAAATCATAGGAAGTGAATGGTATGTCAAGAACTACTTTTATTTTTATAGGTATTCTTTATTATATATTTACGGTTGTTTTAATACTTGTTGTTTTAAATCTTATTAATAAGAAAGAACGCAATAAATATAAAAATGAAATTGCGATTTTGGAAAGAGATAAAAATTTAATTGTTGGAGCATCTATTTTATCTGAGTTAAATAAAGTTGGAGCATTGATTAATAATGATGTTATGCAAAAGAAATATGATAATTGGCAAGCACGATTAAAAGAAATTAAAGAAGTAGAAGTTCCAAAAATTACGGATGCTTTAATTGAAATTGAAAATGCTTTTGAAGATAAAGATTATAAATCTTTGAAACCTAAAATTGCTTCATTGGAACTTCAAATTGCATATGTGAAGACAAAGTCTAATTTTCTTTTAGATGAAATTAAGGAAATTACTTTAAGTGAGGAAAAAAATAGGGAAACTATTACAAAACTTAAAAGTGAATATCGCTCTATTTTAACGAAATATAATTCTAATAAATTGGATTATGAAGAAGTTGCGAATCCGATTGAGTTACAGTTTGAAAATGTTGATAAACTTTTTAGTGCATTTGAAGTTGCTATGGAAAAAAATGAATATACGGAAGTTGGCAAGATTGTAAAAGCGATTGATGATACGATTGGAAATTTAAAAGTCGTTGTAGAGGAAGCACCTTCTATTATTATCATGGGTAAAAAGTTAATTCCTGATAAAATTACAGATATTAAAAAGATTACAACTAAGATGGAAAAAGAAGGGTACAACCTAGATTATCTTAATATTGATTATAATATTACAGAGTCTGAAAAAAAGATTAGTGATGTTTTTGCAAGACTTAATGTTCTTAATTTGGAGGATAGTGTTTTTGAACTTAAAACGATTCTTGATTATTTTGATTCTTTGTATCATAATTTTGATAAAGAGAAATTATCGAAGAGAATCTTTGAAGATTTTCAACGTAGTATATTGATTAAAGCAACTAAGTTAGAGAAAATTAGTAATGATTTGAATCGTAAAATTGATGATCTTAAATATAGTTATGATTTGAGTGATGAAGATGTATCAATACTTGATGTTATATCTTCGGAAATTGTAGAAATTAAAGATGATTATAATCGGATTATTGATATGCATCGAAGAAGAGTTTTTGCTTTTTCAAGACTTTCAAAAGAAATGGAAATATTAAATAATAAACTGTTAAAAACAGAGGAAAAATTAGAGCAAACATTGCGTAGTTTAGGAAGTTTAAAAGAAGATGAAAAACGGGCTCGGGAACAACTTGATGAAATTAAAAAAATATTAAATCAAGCGAAAAATAATATACGTTCCTATAAATTACCAATTACTCCTAAAAATTTTTATGTGGAATTAGGGGAAGCCGCTGGAGCAATTCATGATATGATTTTGGAACTAGATAAAAGGCCAATTTCCATTAAAACTTTAAATACTAGAGTTGATACGGCAAGAGATCTTACTTTGAAAGTATATAATACGACAAAAGAAGCAGTTAAAACAGCGAAAATGGCAGAGGCAGCGATTGTTTATGGAAACCGGTATCGAGCTATGTATCGGGATGTTGAACTTGGGCTTATTAAAGCAGAAAATGCATTTTATAAAGGAAATTTTAAAATTAGTTTAGAAAATGCAATTAATGCGATTAATATTGTTGAACCTGGTATTCATAAGAAACTGTTAGAGGAGTATCAATAATGAGCTTAAAAGATTATATGTTGTGGGATAGTAAAGAAAATGTTTATGATTTTTATGTAAAAATTAATTCTAAAGCAGAAAAATATGAAAAGATTTCGAGAAATGGTATGTATCAAAATATCATTTCTCTTTATAAAGAAGATCCGGAAATAATTCTTAGACTATGTAGTATGGAAGAAATTGGCATTTTAAAGAAATTATTGGATGGTAGAATTAAAAGACAAGAAAATGGGTATATTGAATATTTGTTATTTCAAAATTTGGAGAGTAATTATTTGATATTATTAGAGAATAATGAATATTATATTCCAGATGATTTAATAAATTGTATTAAAATGGCAATGAATTTGCTGGATGAAGAGGCTTATTCTAGAAAAGATGTCGTTGATAGTGTTATTATTGGGATTGCCCGGGTTTATAATGTTCTTCCTTTAAATGAGGTTGTTACGCTTTTAAAAAGTTATTCTATCTATTATGATTTAGCTCTTTTAAAGAAGGAACTGAAAAGAAATTTAAAATGGGTCGATCATGTTGATGTGGTTCGTTATAAAAAAGAAGATTATTTGATATCAAAAGATTTTTTGTTTTATAAAGATGTATTGAAATTACGTAAAGATTTTAAAATAGCAAAGTATTCTTTAGAAGAATTAATTAGTTTTGGCAAATATAAACTGAATTTGTTTCATGAAAAAGTGCTTTATTTTTTGAATTTTTTAGAGATGCATTTAAGTCCTTGGGCAATTCATTCATTTCTTAATGATATTATTTTTTATTGTGGATTTGATCTTAATAATGAAGGACTATTGCTTAATATTTGTGATTCTATTCCGGAGTTATATCAAGAAGTTTTGAAAGTGATTCCTGATTTTCCGGTGTGGATTTATTATGGCAATAATCTTAATTGTTTAAAAGAAAACATTGTATTACCTGATAAGAATGATCCTTGTGTTTGTGGTAGTGGTAAGAAATTTAAAAATTGTTGTGAGAAGTTATTTAAATAGAGGTGGATTATGGACTGGCTTAGTATTAGAGAATTTATAATAGATTTTGTTAAATTGATTATTGTAATTGTTGTTATTTTGTTTTTAATGATTTATGTTGTATCGATTACGCAAGTGGTTGGTAATTCAATGCATAGTACTTTAGAAAATGGAGAGGTATTAATTTTAAATAAGTTTAAATATCGTTTTATGGATATTGAGAGGGGAGATATTATATCTTTACAGTATGCTGATACAAAATATTTGATTAAAAGAGTGATTGGACTTCCGGGAGATTCCGTTTCTATTCGTGATAATACTTTATATATTAATGGAGAATTATATGTTGAAAGTTATTTAGATGAAGGACTTGTATATGATGATTTTGAACTTAGTAGTTTGGGGTATGATAC
>JAGHGS010000011.1 GCA_017888105.1 Bacilli bacterium | reverse complement strand
GCTAAAATATCTCCAATATCTCTAATTTCTGTAAGTTCTTCATAAGTAGCTTTCGCAAGTTGATGAATATCTTTAAAAGTACTAGCCAGTAATTTAGCATTCTTCGCTCCTATACCTGAAATACCTAAACCAAATATTAATCGTTCAACACTATTTTGTTTACTCTCTTCTATAGCCAAAAGCAGATTAGTTACTTTCTTAAGGCCATAACCTTCAAGTTCAATAATATCCTCTTTATGATTTTTTAATAAATAAAAGTCTGGTATAGTACGAATAAACCCCTCATTATAAAAATCTTCAATAATTTCATCACCAAGTCCATCAATATTCATAGCATTTCTACTAGCATAATGGATTAAACTCTCAATATTTTTCTTAGGACAAGCTTCATTTTCACAAAAATAATCAACATTTCCCTTTTTCACCAAAGATGTGCCACAAATAGGACAAGTTTGAATCATCGAAAAAGGTTTTTCCGTACCAATTCTTCGATCAATTTTAGCTTCTACCACCTCAGGAATAACATCTCCTGCTTTCTTAATAGAAACAATATCTCCAATTCGTAAATCAAGGGCACGACAATAATCTTCATTATGTAAAGTAGCTCTCCTAATCGTTGAGCCCATAACCAAAACTGGTTCTAATACGGCATTAGGAGTAACTTGTCCAGTACGCCCTACTGTAAATTTAATGTCAACAAGTTTAGTTAGAACTTCTTCGGCCGGAAATTTATAAGCCGTAGCCCATCTTGGATACTTAGCTGTAGCACCAAGTTCTTGTTGCATTCTAATATCATTCACTTTAATAACGATACCATCAATTTCATAAGGAAGAGATTTCCTTTTTTCCGTATATTCTCTAATAAACTCTAAAATTCCATCAACATCACTCACTAACCTTGAAGCAGGATTCACTTTAAAACCTAATTCTTTCATATACTCTAAAGCTTCATAATGAGTAAGAATACCATAATCTAATGGATTAGGTAAATGATAAATCCAAGTATCTAAATGTCTTTTAGCAGCAATTTTAGGATCTAATTGCCGAATAGAACCTGCTGCCGCATTTCTAACATTTTGAAGTTTAACTTCACCATTTTTTTCTCTTTCCAAGTTTAATTTTTCTAAAGTAGCTTTATTCATATAAATTTCGCCACGAACTTCTATATCAATATCACGTCCTAAATCAAGAGGAACTGTTTTAATTGTTTTAACATTATGAGTAATATCTTCACCAACTACTCCATCTCCGCGAGTAGCAGCAAACTTTAACTTACCATGTTCATAATGTAAAGATACACTTAACCCATCAATTTTAAGTTCACAAACATATTCAGGCTTAAATCCAGCATTTCTAATTCTTTTATCAAAATCACGAATTTCTTCTTCATTAAAAACATTAGATAAACTAATCATAGAAATAGCATGTCTCACTTTATTAAACTTATCAATAGCTTCTCCCCCAACTCGTTTAGTTGGACTATTAGGATCTTGATATTCTGGATATTTTTCTTCCAAATTAATTAATTCTCTCAAATATTTATCATATTCTTGATCGGTAATGCTTGGATTATCTAAATTATAATATTCATAATTAGCTTGATTTAAAATACTAGTTAATTCTTCAATTCTTTTCTTTATCTCTTCCATATTATTCCTAAAGTTTATTTGGATAATCTCCTTTCCTAATTAACTCTTGTACTGCTTGTGTAAATCCCTCTAAATCTTCTTTATAAGTAATACCATACAAGCTACTATTAGTAGGAACATTTTTTAAAATAATTTCATGAGACTCAATTTTCTTTTCAACAACATCTGGTAATAATGCCTCACTATTTAAAATAATATTATCATATTGTTCAAAAAATTGCTGAAAATATTCTTCTAAATAAGTAAAGAAATGATGCTTAAAAGCAAAAATATTCATGGATACAGACTGATTAAAATCTATTTTAAAAGGTTTGCTTCCATCAAGTGGAGAAGCCAGTGCATACCCATCCTCAGTTGTTATACTACTTTCCACAAGTTTTTGAATAACATCATTTTGAGTAAAACAAACTGCCCTTTTAACACTACCAAATGATGATGCAGTTTTAATATAAGGAAAAGTAATAGATGCATAAACATTTTCATCATGATTACTATCCAAAAACTCTGCAGCTTTTAAAAAAGTATCATACCCATAAAAATCATCAGCATTAATGACAACAAAATCACCATCAACATAATCTTTAGCACAAAGAACTGCTTGAACAGTCCCCCAAGGTTTAACACGTTTTTCTGCTAAATACTCTTTACTAGGAATATCATAGATATCTTGATAAGCATATACCACATCAATTTTACCTTCTATCCTTTTCCCAATCGTTTCTTTAAAAACAGCTTCAAGTTCTTTTTTTATCACAAAAACCACTTTTGTAAATCCTGCTCTATTGGCATCATATACTGAATAATCGATAATAAACTCACCATTTGGCCCAACAGGTTCAATTTGTTTTAAACCACCAAATCTACTACCCATACCAGCTGCCATTACTACCAATGTTTTTTCCATAAAAACCTCCATCTATTTACATAATTATAACAGCTTTAAATAAGAAGAGCAACGAATTTTCTACGAAAAAATATTCACATAAAACAATAAAACTTAGAAACCAAATTTTTTGTTAATAGCAATTAAAAAAATAACTATAAATAATATAAAATGTATGATATAATGTTCTCATCTAAGTATCCAAATAAAAAGGAGGCATTTTATGCAAAATCAAAGTGATTCAAAAAAAATTTATAAACCTAAAGTTTATAGAATTGTTCTCAATATAATTTATGGGGTTTTAGCTATGTTAGTTTTAGCATATTTACTTACATATTTTATAAATAATATCAATATTATAATTTTAATTTCAATATTATTTTTAATAATATACTTTAAATGGGTTATATATAATACCTATATAATGATTTACATTGATAATAACCATCTTATTTATAAAAAGAGAAAAGAAAAAAAAGAATTTGATATAGAAAAATGCAGTTTTAATGCAAAAATAACCTCATCCACAGGAGATAATGAATGCACTCTAAACATAATAGATGAGCAAGGAAATTCACATTGGCTTGATTGCGAATTAATTGGGTATAGCAATTTTATGAACCTACTAAATGATTTAAAAATAGTAGGTGATAATGCTAACCCCATTAAGATAAAAACATTAAAGAAAGGAGTGAAAAAATAATGGAACAATACACTAT
>JAGHGS010000103.1 GCA_017888105.1 Bacilli bacterium | reverse complement strand
CTGAAAAATTGCTTAATTTAATTTGTTTATTTTTACATACAACTTCACTTTTAATGATATGTTTTATAATATTAGAAATTTTAAGCTTACCAATAGGGATAGGATTATTTATTTTTCTAAGTTTTATGCCTTCTGGCTTAAAAAAAGAATACATAAAATTAAAAGAAAATGATGAAATAACCCCCAAAATAATAAAATTAACTACAGAAATAAAAGATAAACAAAAAGTAATAGAACAAAAACTTAAAAGATTAAATAAAATAGAAGCCTTACAACTAGAAAGTAGTAAACAAATGATGCTAAGCAGTGTAGAACAAGAAAAATATCAATTACCAAGAACTCGAGTTTTAAAATTAGAAAATAGACAAATTTAGACAAAAACTTTAAATTAAATTTCATGACAATCTTTATGTTCCATGCTATAATTAGATTAGGTGATAATAAAATGAAAATATGTGATGGAAATAAAGCATGTAGTGATATAGCATACTTTTTTAGTGAAATATCAAGTATTTATCCGATAACGCCATCAAGCCCTATGGCATCGAATATTGATGCGTTAAGCCACCATAAATTAAATTTATTTGGTTCTCCTGTAAAATTAATTGAAATGCAAAGTGAAGCAGGAGCCTCTGGAGCTTTTCATGGAGCTTTAATTAGTGGTTCTCTAGCATCTACTTTTACAGCATCTCAAGGACTCTTATTAATGATTCCCAATATGTATAAAATAGCAGGAGAAATGCTTCCAGGAGTGATTCATGTTGCTGCAAGAACCATAGCAACAAATGCTTTATCTATATTTGGCGATCATAGTGATGTTTATGCGACGCGTAGTACGGGTTTTGCGATTCTTGCTTCATCCAATGTTTATGATGCCAAAAATTTAGCTGCTGTTGCTCATTTATCAGCAATCGAAGGAAGCATTCCTTTCTTACATTTTTTTGATGGATTTCGGACAAGTCATGAAATTAGTAGTATCAAAGAATTACCAATAGAGAAGATAAAAGAAATTATTCCTTGGGATAAAATTGAGGAATTTAAAAATAAATCATTAAATGTATCTTCAGGGATTCAAAAAGGTATGGCGATGAATGAAGATATTTTTTTCCAAACACAAGAAGCGAGAAATCCAAATTATGAAATACTTCCCGATATTGTAAATAAATATATGGAACAAATAAACCAAATAATGGGTACCCACTATAAACCATTTGAGTATTTTGGAGTAGAAGATGCTGAAAATATTATTATTGCAATGGGAAGTATTACCGATACGATTAAACTAGTAGTAGAAGAGGAATTAAAAAAGGGTAAAAAAATAGGTGTAATAACGGTTCATTTATATCGTCCATTTAGTTTCAAATACTTACTTAATGTACTACCAGATACAGTAAAAAATATTGCAGTCCTAGACAGAACGAAAGAAGCAGGAGCTGGTGGAGAACCATTATATTTAGATATAGTAAATGCCCTAAAAGATAAGAAAATAAATATAGTTGGTGGAAGATTTGGTCTATCGAGTAAAAATACTACTCCAAAAGATATTAAAAGTGTCTTCACGATGTTAGAAGGTACTTTAAAAAACAATTTCACCATTGGTATTACGGATGATGTAACTTACACTAGTTTACCAAAAGAAGAATATAACATTAAGTTAGAGGCGAAAGAGTTTTTAATTTATGGATATGGATCCGATGGATGTGTCAGTGCCTCAAAAGATATTCTAAAAATAATGGGAAAATCTGGTAATTATGTAAATGGCTATTTTTCTTATGATTCTAAAAAAAGTGGAGGAGTAACCGTAAGTAATTTACGAATCAGTGATAAAGAAATAAATGCTCCATTTTATGTAGAACATCCAAGTTTAATTGTTGTAACGAAAGATGAATATTTTAAAAAGTTTAGCATGATTCATAATATAGTTGATAATGGCACAATTATTATTAATACGAACAAAACAGATGAAGAATTAAATCAACTATTTTGTCTAGAAGATATACAGCTAATAAAAGATAAAAATGTAAAAGTATTTACAATTGATGCTTCAAAGATTGCTTCGGATTGTGGTATAAGAGGAAAAATTAGTAAAATTATTGAAATGATAGTTCTAGATAAACTAAATATTTCGAATGCTTATGAACTACTAGAAAAAAGCATTAAAGAAAGTTTTAAAACCAAAGGAGAAAATATTATTAACAGTAATATAGCGGCCATCAAAGAAGTATTAAATAATTTAAAAGAAATTAAAATAACAAAAGAAGATAACAAACCAAAAGAAACAAATTTAGATGTATTTAGTAAAATAAATAGAAGACTAGGAGATGAATTAACAGTAGGGGAAGTAGCATCACTAAAAACCGGAACATTCCCAGATGGTTTAAGCAAGTTAGAAAAAAGACATGTTAATAGTTTTGCTCCTAAATGGATTAAAGAAAATTGCATCGAATGTGGTCGTTGTAGCTTTGTATGTCCTCATGCTGTTATTAGAACTTTTGTAACCAAAAATGAAGAAGGAATTCCTTTCTTAGCGAATAAAGAATATACTTATCAAGTACTCGTAAGTGAAGTAGATTGTACAGAGTGCGGCTTATGTATTGAAGAATGTCCTGGTAAAAATGGTAAAAAAGCATTAGAATTTGGCCCAGTCGATTTAGAAAGTCAAAGAAAAGCGAATGAATATTTCAACAATTATGAAAATCCGGAAGTACTAAATAAATTTACGGTTCCTGGTGCCTCTTTATTGAAACCAAGATTTGAATTTAGTGGAGCTTGTGCCGGATGTGGCGAAACACCATACATTAATTTAATTACAAGACTTTTTGGTGATGAACTTGTCATTGCTAATGCAACAGGTTGTTCCAGTATTTATGGCGGTTCTGTCCCAACTACTCCATACACAATTCCATGGGCTAATTCTTTATTTGAAGACAATGCTGAATTTGCTTTAGGAATGCATCTATCTTTCCAAAGTAAACGAAATTTAATTAAAAAGATCATGGAAGAAGAAATGGATCATGTAAATAATGAGTTAAAAGAGCTATTCACAAAGTTTATAAATAATATGAATGACTTTAAAATCACAATGGATATCAAAAATAAATTATCTACCTTAGAAATACCTGAAAAACTAAAGAGTTTATTAAATTATGTTCCTGCTAGAACAGTATTAGCAATTGGAGGCGATGGTTGGGCATATGATATAGGCTTTGGAGGACTTGATCATGTCTTGCTGGCAGGTGAAAATATCAAAGTATTAGTATTAGATACTGAAGTGTATTCGAATACTGGGGGTCAAGCTAGTAAGTCAAGTAAACTAGGAGCAGTTGCCGAATTTGCAGATTTTGGTAAAAAAACAGCCAAAAAAGATTTATTTAGAATTGCCATGTCTTATCCAAACTGTTATGTAGCTAGTATTAGTTTAGGTGCAAATATGATGCATAGTATTAAAGTAATGAAAGAAGCTATGGAACATAATGGTCCAGCAATCATCATTGCGTACTCTCCATGTATTGAACAAGGCATTAAAACGGGTATGTCTCACTCAATAGAAGAAGAAAAATTAGCAAGTGAAGTAGGATATACACTACTTATGCGTTATAATCCTATAGAAGAAAAACTATATATGGATAACAAAGAGCCAAACTTTGATGATTATGAAAAATTCTTAGACAATGAAGTTAGATATAATGCCTTAAAAATAAAAGATAAAGATCTAGCAAATGAACTATTATCAAAACAAATAGAAAACGCCAAAAAAAGATATGCTTACTATAAAGAATTAAGCCAAAAAAATACTTCTCAAAATTAACGAGAAGTATTTTTAAATTAAACAATTGATGAACTTATGTATTGTTTGATATAATTATTACAAGGAATATAGTATATATTTCAAGTTATAGAAAGGGTGGTTTTGAATGGAAAAAGATAACTTGATTATTTACAAAAATAAAGAAGGAGAAGTAGTAGTAAATGCTGTCTACAAAGATGAAACTTTATGGCTAAGTCAAAAAGGAATGGCTAAAGTATTTGATGTTCAAGTACCAGATATCTCAAAACATTTAAAAAACATCTTCGAAGAAGAATTGGTAAGAAATTCAGTTATTTCCAAAATGGAAATAACTGCAAGCGATGGCAAAAAATAAAATACAGAATTTTATAACTTAGATGCCATTATCACTATAGGATATCGTGTAAACTCTAGAAAAGTAACGAAAGAAAATATAGAATTAACTAACTGGCTAAGTGTACTAAATGACATGAATCGAGAAAATAGTTAAATTGCTTTATTTTAATGAAAAACAAAAAAATTAGATTTTGTTAATAATCTAAATAAAATAATATTAATAGTAAAATAGAAGGGAAGTAAGTATGAATAAAACACAAATTACGACAGTTATGAATGTTAATGAAAATGAAATACGAGTAATGAGAATAGATAATGAAGACTATATTTCTTTAACAGATTTAGCTAAATACAAAAATCCAAGAGATCCTTCAGACGTTATCAAAAAATAGCTGAGTAATTATGATACGATTGAATTTTTAGGACTTTGGGAGGAATTAAGCAACGAAAATTTTAATTCGGTGGAATTCAGCCTAATTAAAACTGAAGCCCCCAAAAAATCTTTTACAATGTCACCAAGTCAATGGTGTACAAGTAAATGCCAAAGGATTGACATATAGTAAAGGCAAATATAGTGCTGGTACATTTGCACATTCAGATATAGCCTTAGAATTTGCTTCTTGGATTGATAATTTATTTAAATTATATTTGATTAAAGAATTTAAAAGGTTAAAATATAATGAAAGTTATCAAGAAAAAATAGAATGGTCAGTTAGAAGAAGTTTATCAAAAACTAATTATAGAATATACTGATAGTATAAAAGAAAATATTGCACCGAAATTAACTGAAAAGCAAAAAATGTTTGTATATGCAAACGAAGCGGATGTAATAAATGTTGTCTTATTTGGGATGACAGCAAAAGAATGGAGAGAACAAAATCCTAATTTAAGTGGTAATATAAGAGATTATACAGATATTCTTCATTTAGTGGTATTAAGCAATTTAGAAGTTTTAAATGCTAGTATGATAGACAATAATATTCCGCAAAGACAACGACTAGAAAAATTGAATAATACCGCTAGAAAAGAATTGGAAATATTAACAAATGATAAGAATATTCTTGGAATTCATGAATTAGATAAAAACAATAATAAATTGATAGAAAACCTATAATTAATGACATTTAGACTAAATATATGAAAACAAAGTTGTTCGAAAATTCCGAACAACTGATTATGATAAATATAAATAATTACAATCTAAAAATAATAATAGCTATTGAATTTAGGGATCATTCTGCAAACCAAGTGAACAAAAACTTCAAGAGTTTCCAAAATGGAAACAGTTGTAGAAATGTAGAAAAAGTTATTTAAAGGCTATTATTTATTAATATTTTCATTTATAATTTTCTTAACTTCTAAAGCAATTTCTGCATCAGTTAAATCCAAAGCCACAACCATTTTAGCAAAAGTATCTAACAAAGGCATATTTAAATCATTTTCAATTCTAAATATAGTTTTTCTATCTATATTAGTCAATCTTTCTAATTCTTCCTGACTAATATTTTTTCTTTTGCGATATTCTTTTAGCATTTTTATCACCAAAAAAATTGTAGCAAGTTTGCCTCATTTTTACATTGACAAGTATGCCCCATAAAAGATATAATTAAAATGTAAAATAATTAAGTAAAGGGTAGTGTATATGAAAAAAAGAATAATTGTATTAGGAGTAAGTTTAATAGCTATAGTGGGAATAATTATTAGCGTAAGTTATGCTTTCTTTAGTATTGGAGGAATACAAGAACAAGCAAATACTTTTACTAGTGGATGTTTAAACATATCACTAACCGATGCATCATCATCCATTAATTTAAGCAATACTTATCCAATCACAGATATAGAGGGATTAGATGGAACAAGTTATGATTTTACAATTGAAAATACTTGTAATACGGATGCAAACTATCAAATCAATTTAGAAAGTTTAAATGAAGTAGCAAACTCACTTAGTGCCGATTATATTAAAGTAGCACTATCTAGTGATACAGTAGGAAATGTAATATCCATATTAAGTGATAATATAAGTGTTACACCAGAAATAGATAATGCTTATGAATCATATAACTTGTATACGGGAACACTAACAGCTAATGAAACGAAAACATATCATTTAAAAATATGGCTAGATTATGATGCCACAGTTGAGCAAGCTGCAAATAAAGTATATCAATCAAAAATAAATGTCATAGCAAACCCAGAAATCCAAGTAGTAGATAACCTAGAAGCAACATTTGAATTAAATGATAAAACTTTAACTAGTACATTAACAAATAATGTAACAAGTGCAACATACTGTACAACAACAGATAATATATGTGAACCAAATATAAGTGCAAACCTATCAAATAATAGTTATACAGTAGATTTATCAAGTGCAACACCAAAAACAAAGCAAGTTGCAACCACTTTAGGAAACATAACAGTAAATGTAGCATTATCGCAGATGGTATGTACTACTTTAAATGGAACAAGCAAACTAATATGTTCTAACCCAGAAGAAACAAGTTTAGTAGACTTTAGTAAAACAAGTTGTACGAACGGAAGTAATGATGGAAGTAATTGTGATGAAGAAACTGTAGGAATCTATGAAGAAACCACAAGTAAAGGAACAACATACTACTATAGAGGCGATGTAGAAAATAATTATTTGGTATTTGCTAACAAATATTGGCGAATTATCCGAATAAATGAAGATGGCACGGTTCGAATCATTTATAGTGGAGAGAAATCAGAAGTAGACGCAGCAGGAAAAGAGACCGTACTAGCCAATGGATATAATGATAGCAGTACGGATTATACGCAAACACAAACAAGCGCATTCAATAGTAGTTATAATCGAAGTTATTATGTAGGATATACATATACAACAGATTTACAAAGACCAAGTACCCAAAATGGAGGAACAGCAAGCACCATAAAAGGAATACTCGATACATGGTATAGTAATAACTTGCAAAGTTATGATAACAAGATAGCCAGTGGAGGAAGTGCGGGATTTTGTAACGATCGAAATACAAGAAGTGGAG
>JAGHGS010000102.1 GCA_017888105.1 Bacilli bacterium | reverse complement strand
ATTATTTCACCATTTTCTTTTAAATATAAAACGTTTTCTTTGCAACTAAGTCCTTGAAGTTCTGGATAAAATTCTAAATATTGTCTGAAAATAAAATCGTTAATGTTAATAATTTTGGTTTTACTTAGTCCTCCAGAATAATTATTTGAATTTTCTGTTGTTCTTTCGTTATTTTGGATGATGTTTTCTCTTGAATTATCTACTCGATATTTTGGTAAATCTACAGTACTGTTATTAAAAGTATCACGTTCGTTCATTTTAATACCCTCCAATTATTATCATTGTAGCAGAAAATAAACAAAAAAACAACACTAAACAATTAAAAAAATGTGTAGTATAATAAATTTTATTTTAAAAAGAGAGTTTTTGGATGAAATTAAAAAAATATTTTTAAGTTGAATTAGACCTACTTTATTCAATAATATTGATAATTAATAAAAAATAAATGGTATTTTTTACCATAGGTGAATAAATTACAATTATAAGTTTTGAACAGGTATAATTCTTTCGAGAAGCGAGGGTGATGGAATGTTAAACGGAAATAGGTTAAGAGAGGTTCGGAAAAAACGCGGTTTAACACAAACAGAATTAGGAGAATTAATTGGGGTTGGAAAGTCTGCGATTTGTTGCTATGAAAAGGAAACAAGAAATCCAACATTAGAAGCCGTAATTGAGATGATTCATGTATTTGGGGTTTCTGCTGATTATCTTTTAGGAGCAGATTATTTAGTTAAAACAGGTGATGAGGATTCTTTTGTAGAATATGTTGCTTTAACAAAAGAAGAAATAACTTTTATAGAAGAATTAAAAAAGAATAAATTAGTTTATGATATTTTAATGGAAGATCCTAAAAGAGGGGCAGAACTAGTTAAAAAAGAGATTGGCTAAAAATATTTAGCTTTTTTCATTTTACTTGAAATTGAGCATATAATTTTTTTAGGTGAATGATATGCGAAAATATTATCAATATTTGGGACTTGCTTTAATTATGGTTTTTAGTTTTTATTATACCGAAAAGATTGCATTAATTGTTCTTAATAAAAATCCGCTTATGCAAAGCATTAATGAACAAAAAGAAAATTATGAAATTGGATATGTTAATGCTATTATTGAGGGAGATTATATTATACCAGGAATTAATGGATTAGTAGTTAATGCTAGAGATTCTTTTTATGGGATGCAAGAGCTTAATGTTTTTAATGAATATTATTTGGTTTATGAACAAGTTAGTCCAGAAGTTTCTATAAAAGATAATAAAGATAAAATTATTAAAAAAGGAAATCCTAAATTAAAGCAAGTTAGTATTATTTTAAGTTTAGAATCGGATATTAGTGAGTATTTAAAGAATAATCAATATAAAGCAGATTTACTTGTGGATGTTCATAGTTATGAGAGAGATCATTATTTTGAAGTTCTTAATAATGAAAGTAGTGCGTTTGAGTCTTTAGAAAATAACTTGAATTTAAATAAAGAAAATCAACATATCTGTGTTCTTAATGATCAAAATTATGATATTTGTTTGAAGAAAAAAAATTATTTAGTAGAGCCAACTCTTACGCTTAATAGTACTAATTATATTGAAGTTAAGAATGGCTTAGAGAGTGGTAGTATTATTTTAATAGAAGAGGATGCAAAATTAAGTGATGTGAAATTATTATTAAAAGAGATTAAATATAAGAATTATGATATTGTTTATTTGAGTGAACTTATTAGTGAAGAAAATATTTAGTTTTCCTCACTTTTTTGATATAATTGTTATGGTGTTAAATTATGAAACAATTAATTGGTAAAGTTTTAAAAGTATTTATTCCAAGTTCTGATGTCGATAAAATGATTGCTTTTCAAGTAGAAACAAAAGAGGGAATTTATGAAGTAATAGAGGAACAGACTGAAGAAAATGCTAATATCTATAAAGGTGATACAGTATTATTGACATTTCAAAATATTGATGGTAAAGAATTTACCAATATTGATTTATATGAAGCAGGTGATTTAAATGAATAAAGAAAATCCTCTTGGTTTGTATGAACATAATAGGAAGTCTTATGAAAAGATAAAGAATGCTTTTAGTAATGGGGAGAAAGTTGTAGGAATTGTACATGCTACAGGTACAGGGAAAACTTATAATGCTTTGCAACTTGTTTTAGAACATCCGGATAAGAAAGTGATTTTTATTACTCCATATTCAAGTATTGTTGAACACATTATGGAAACTATTGTTAAACATGGGTTAAGTTTAAAAAAAGATTTTCCTAATTTAACTTTTATGAATTATCAAGGCTTAGTAAATTTAAGTCGAGAAGAACTTGAGTTGTTACCTATGGATATTCTTATTTTAGATGAATTTCATCATATAGGGGCACCAGTATGGGGAGCAAGAATTCATGATATTATTGAGACACATCCAGAACTGCAAATACTTGGTATGACAGCTTATACCATTCGCTCTTTTGGGACTATCAACGAGAGAGATATGGCTAATCCTGATGGAGATGAGTTATTTTCCAATAAAATTGTTAGTCGTTATGACTTGTGTGATGGAATGTTAGAAGGTGTACTTCCTAAAGTTGTATATCGAAGTGCTTATTTAAAAATGTTAGGAACTTTAGAAGCTTTAGAAGAAAGAGTGAAAGCAAATAACTGTACTAAAAAAGATGAAGAACTTTATTCTAAACTCTTACATGAAGCTAGAAAAAAAATTGAACAAGCATTAAGTATGCCTGAGGTTATTCAAAAATTTGTAAAAAAAGATGATAAAATTATTTATTTTTGTCCACTTGATAGCAATATAGAAGATATTCAAGCTGAAGCTAAAAGATGGTTTTTAAGATATGTTCCTGAAGAAGATATTGTTTTTTATAAATCAACTAGTTTAATGAGAAATGATGGACAAAAAAATAGAGAAGCATTTTATCATGATAAAACATTAGATGGACATGATGCTAGTCATAAATTAAGAGTGATGTTTTGCATTAATCAATATAATGAGGGAGTTCATGCTCCGGATATTGATGGCGTTATTATGGGCCGAGAAACACGTTCTGATATTGTTTTTTTTGAACAACTTGGAAGAGCATTATCTGTAAGGGGAGACACGAAAAAAAGATTTGATGATTATAGTAATTATACAAGAGATGAACTTGTTAGATTATGTGAAAAGAAATTAATTCCTGTTCAAGAGAATATGACAAAAGAAGCTTTGATTGAAAAACTTATTTCACCTTATGTTTTAGATTTGGCAAATAATATTGATTTTATAAAGAATTTGGAAAGTGAATTGGATATTAGAGCCCAAGAAATTCTTAAAAGTGCAAGTGATGATGAAAAGAAAAAAGTGAAAATTCATGACTTTTCTTTTGATATTGAAATTGAAAATTCAGGAGTTTATGAGATATTAAAATATATTAGTGAAAGACTTACTATGACATGGGAAGATTGGTATGAACTTGCTCAAAAATACTATAATCATCATGGAAATCTTAATGTGCCGGAAAGATATAAGACAACAAATGGATATGAAGAGGATTCGGAATATGGTCGAGCATTGGGACATTGGCTTCATAATCAAAGAATGTTAAAAAAGAGTGGTACTTTATCTGCTCTAAGAGAAGAAAAATTGCTGGCAATCGGAATGGTTTTTGACCCTTTAGAACAACAATGGCAAGAAATGTACAATCTTGCTAAAAAGTATTATGACCATCATGGAAATTTAAATATTTTAAGAAGATTTAAAACTACAAATGGATATGAAGAAGATTTAGAAAATGGTAAAAATTTAGGACAATGGATTGGATTACAGAGAAAATTTCAGCAACAGGGTCTTTTAAGCTCAGAACGAGAAGAGATGTTACTGGCAATTGGAATGTCATTTGAAAATGTTTTTGATGCTAGATGGAGTGAAATGTATCAGCTTGCTAAATCATATTATGAACATTATGGGAATCTTAGAGTATCTAAAGATTTTCAAACTAGTAATGGCTATGATTTTGATAAGGAACATGGTAAAAAATTAGGACTATGGCTTTCTAGTCAAAAATCTTTAAAAAAACAAGGTATTCTTCCTAAAGAACGAGAAGAAAAGTTGCTTTTAATTGGCATGGAATTTTTAGATAAAAAGGAAATTGAATGGCAAGAAATGTACAACCTAGCTAAAAAGTATTATGAACATTATGGAAATTTGAAAGTGTTACTAACTTTTAAAACTACAAATGGATATGAAGAAGATTTAGAAAATGGTAAGAATTTAGGATTGTGGTTGGGTACACAGAAAGTAGCTAAAAAAGAAGGAACTTTGTCACGAGATCGAGAGAAAAAATTATTAGCAATTGGCATGGAGTTCGAAAATACTTTTGAGGTTAGATGGAATGAAATGTACAATCTTGCTAAAAATTATTAT
>JAGHGS010000101.1 GCA_017888105.1 Bacilli bacterium | reverse complement strand
CTTCTCCAGTCTCTGGATCAAAAATAGATATTATGGTATGAACAAAAGGAATACCCACACTACCAATCTGATTATTTTCTGGTACAGTTCCTGCTACTCCACCACAAACTTCAGTTAAACCATAGCCTTTGACAATCTCAGAAGTACAACCATGCTTTCTTAAAAATTCATTAGCTTCCACTTCTAACTTTTTATCCATTGCATCTCCACCAACTGTTGGTGCAATCATATAACTTAAATCTTGGTTGGCTAGTTTTTTACTATTTATAATATGTCCCCAATGGCTAGGCACCCCTACCATATGAATTGGATGGTACTTTAACAATAATTCATCAAATTTTTTTGGATCAAATTGAGGAATTAAAATTGTTTCCATTCCGATAGTTAGTGGTAAATGTAGTCCCATTCCAAGGCCATAAGCAATAAAAGGAGGCATAATATCTAGCCAATTATGTTCTCTTTTCATGTCTATGCCGGTTAAAACACTTTGTAATGCAACTGCATTTATGTTTTCATTTGATAAAACTACTCCTTTAGGTACACCTGTAGTTCCACCTGTATGAACAATTGCTAAAGGACTATTTACTTCATAATTAGATACTATTTCTTCCTTTAAATTAGCACTGTTTATAAAAGTTGACCAATTTATAGTATTATTGTTGAAAACGATTTTCTTTTCTTTATCTCTTAGCCCTTCAATAAATTCTTTTGCTTTATACGCAAAATTAAGACTAAGAGGAAGCGATACAGCAGGAGATACAGATATAATTTCATCTACCACTCCTTCATCAACAAAATCTTTTACTTTACTATAATAGGAATCAACTATAAAAATCAGGTTTGATTTCACTTCTTTAGTATAATTTTTAATTCCTTCACTACTAGTTCTAGGATCAATCATATTTGCAATTGCTCCTAATTTACTTGTAGCATAAAATAAATAAACAGCTTCTGGAATATTAGGTAAAGAAACAGTGATAATATCACCTTTTTTAACTCCTTTTTGAATTAAAGCAACTGCTACTTTATCAATATTGTTAAATAACTCCTCATAAGTAATTTTTCTATTAAAATAGTTTAGAGCGATTCTTCCTTTATACTGTTTATTACATTCCAATAAATAATCATATACAGACATTTTAGGAATAGGTGTATTTTTTTGCTCTTTTGTGTAATACTTTAACCATGGTTTATCAACTGATGGTTTACCAACTTGATTTTTTTCAAACATAGATAGCCTCCTACTATAATTACTTTCTTTTTAAATTATATCATAATATGGCTGATTTGAATATAGTCCTTTTCAATTTAGCAATATTTATTTTATAAGCAATTCTTTTAAAAGATAGTAAATAACATTTACTACCATAGAATTTCCTGCTTGTTCATATAGTGCTGTTTCCTTGCAAACTTTACTAGCATTATCGTAATCGAGAGTATCAAACCCCATTAATTTCCAAGCCTCAATAGGTGTTATTTTTCTGATTTTCATGTACTTATTATCATTTATTACTACTTTAAAATTATTAGCTAAATTGCTACGCGTGAGTGTTGGTGCAAAACCATTTTCTGAATAAATGCGTGATGATTGTACAAAATTAGTACTATGATCTTTTCCACACAATCCTCCATGTTTGTATTTTTCAACATCTATTTCATAAATTAATTTATCTGAATTTTTTTTAGAAAACCATCTTTTATTGTTATATTCTTTGTATTTACTGCTGGACAAATAATACTTTTCAGGTACCTTTTCTTCTAAAAAATCTTTCAATATTTTATTATTATTAATTGGCTTTGGAAAAGAAAATTGTTTTTTTCCATTCAAAATGGCAACTAAAAAATACCTTTTTCTTGTTTGAGGTATTCCGTAATCCACTGCATTAACTACACTCTCATATAATTCATAGCCTAATTTTTTTAAATCATCCTTAAATAAATCTAACGTATTTTTAAATTTTTTGCTAGTTATTGAAGCAACATTTTCAAAAATTACATACTTAGGTTTCTTCTCAACTTCTTTAAGTAAACGAATCATCTCCCACCCCAAACTAGATCTTGTATTACTTTTTAATTCAAAACCTCTCATATTACCAGCGCATGATATATCTTGGCATGGAAAGCCACCTATCCATAAATCACAACATTTTAAATCTGTTCCTTTAATTTTTTTAATATCCCCCAGATTTAATGTTTCATCCACATTATGTATTGCACAATAACTTTTTATAGCATTTCGATCAATTTCAGAGAAGAATTGTAATTCATATCCATCAATTAAATTTTCATTTACCAATTTTTGTAGCGCTTTTTCAGGGCTTCCTATACCACTAAAAAACGTACCTACTTTAATAATTTCTTTTTCTTTCATTTCTATCATCCCCCTTTTTAATAAAAATAGACATAAAAAAAACTGATAAATATCTTATCAGTCCAGCAACTAATTTCTTTTTTTTAATTTAAATGTAACTTAGTGCCAAAAAATACAATTAAAACATTCTCATTCAGTACAATTAATTGTAAAATGCTGCCACTTAAATTGATACTAAAATTGAAAAAGTTTGATTACTAGGAGCATTTTTTGGTGCATCATACATATTTTTCATTCTAAAACGTTCACCATAAAAGCTAGTAAAATCAAGCATTTTCACATATTTTTTTGTAGTTGTCATTAGATATATGCAATCTCATCCGCTGT
>JAGHGS010000100.1 GCA_017888105.1 Bacilli bacterium | reverse complement strand
TAATTTTAATCTTCTTTATCGTTGCTATATTTGGCTATATATTTGAAGTTTTACTACATTTATTCCAATATGGTGAAATAGTAAAAAGAGGAACACTTCAAGGGCCTTGGCTACCAATATGGGGAGCTGGTGGCGTAGCAATGCTCGTTTTACTGAAACCGGTAAGAAAAAATCCATTTGCCTATTTTGTTTTAGCCATGCTTGTAAGTGGCATCATTGAATATGGTACCAGTGTATATTTAGAGTTAGTTCACCATATGTCATGGTGGGATTATCATGGATATTTCTTAAATATAAATGGTAGGGTATGTCTAGAAGGATTGTTGCTATTTGCAACTGGTGGAATATTAATAACTTATATCGTTGCTCCAATTATAGGAAATCTATTAGATAAAGTAAGTAAAAAATTGAAGATAATCGTGTGTATTATCCTAGTAAGTTTAATAGCTTTTGACTTTTATTATTCTAGTAAGTATCCAAATACAGGTGAGGGAGTAACAAACGAAATAACTGAATCAAAATTAGAAGATTATATAAATAGCAAGAGAAAATAAACTCTTGCTTTTGTCGTTTTTTGTCGAACTGTTTTTCTTGATTTTTCTGGTATTATCACTCATAATAAATAACCGTTATTTAACTGGTGGTAGCGCCTGCTTTCTTTATTATTAGTAGTTTAAACTACTGAGTGTTCAGGGGGTTTTTACGAAAGTAGGAGGGGATGCAAATGAGTGATACGAAACTATTGCTTATTATAATAATTTTGCTTATTTCTATTATTAGAGAAGAGCAAAAGAAAAGACGCTAGCCAAAAGGCATAGCGCATGCAATGAATTTTGCAGGCGTTATCCACTAAGTGAATAACACTTACATATACATTATATGATATATTTTGATTTTTATCAAGAAGTTAAATAGCGGAGTACAGCTATTTATTTTTTACTTAAAATACTTTTAGGATAAGGTTTTCTCTCATCCGTCAAACCCAAAAGATAATCAACACTAGTATTATAAAAATTAGCTAATTTAATCAAAGCATCAACCGAAATTTGTCTTCTTCCAATTTCATAGCAACTATAAGCTACTTGAGTAACATTCAAGACTTTAGCAACATCTTTTTGCAATAAATCTCTATCTTCTCTAAGACCTTTTAATCTTTCATATCTTATATCTTCATCCATATTTCAACCTCCATATTTTACATTTTAATTTAAAACAAATTGTTATATTGACATATATAGCGATATGCTATATAATTAAAATGATAAAAATAGCAAAGTGCTATATTATATAGAATTAATATAGTCAAATATTTTAAAAAATTAAATGAAGCTATACTTCATAAGAAAGAGGTTGATTATGAAATTTGAGGTATTAAAAAGAAGCTATTTAAAAAGGAATATCATAATAGGAGTATTAGGAGTAGCAATAATTAGTACAGTAGTACTAAATTTTACAAGGGCAAAATACCGAGTGACAGAGTCTATACCATTAGTAAATGGAACGATAAATTATACTCCATATGATTTTAAAGTAATAGCAATGTATCAAGAAAATGATAACGGAGAATATACTAGTGTTGATGTTATGCCTAGTGGTGGTTATGTTATAAATGAAGAAAAAAGCTATTGCACATTAGATGGGAAAACTAAAGATGAAAATGCTATATTGAAAACAATAGATGGAAATCATACAATTGCAAATTTATCTAAAAAAAGTAAATGCTATCTTTATTTTGATGAATTAGCAGGATTAACTATAGATGAAATTTTAGCAAATAAAGTAATAAATACTAGAACAAATTTTGATAATATTTTCTTTTCAGATACAACAGGAACAATGTTTGAAGCAGAAGATAATGATGGAAAAACATATTATTTTGCTGGTAGTCCAAGAGACAATTGGGTATTTTTTGCAGGATTTTATTGGCGTATAATAAGAATAAATGGTGATGGTAGCATTAGAATTATTTATAATGGAACTACATCAAATTCTACTGGAGTAAATACTCACATTCAAATTAGTACCTTTAATAACAATGATGGAGACAATATGTATGTGGGATATCTATATGAGAAAGACAATGTTCATGGTTCTTCTACAGAAAGCACTATTAAAGGAGTAGTGGACCGATGGTATATTACTAAAATTGGTGACATTTCAAAGTACTCATCAAAAGTTAAAGAAGATGGTACATTTTGTATAAATAGGTCTCTAACAAGCGGAAGTGGATTAGCAAATGATAAAACTGTGTATGGCAAAAGAAATAATAATCCAAGCTATAAATGTGAAAATAAAGAAGATATAATAACATCTCCAGTTGGATTAATTAGTATGGATGAACTCTGGTATGCCGGAGGAACGATTACAACAGATAATACTAGTTTTTATTTATATAATGGGCAAGCATATTGGACTATGTCACCATGTGATTTTGGAACAGAAACACAGAAATTTGCAAGAGTGTACACATTTCAAGCTACCGGAAGAATTAATGGACACAAAGTAACTTTGGAAAGAGGCGTCCGTCCAGTAATTAATTTACGTGCAGATGTAATTTTAACAGGTTCAGGTACTACATCTGACCCATACACAGTAGTTGAAACGTAAACTAAATGTCAACAGTAGTTATCTTTTTAATAAGAAAACTACTTTTTATTTTATGGTTTTGATACAATAAAAATAGGGTGTTAGATATGAAAAATAAAAAAGGATTTACATTAATAGAACTTTTATGTGTAATTGCTATACTTGCTGTTGTAACAACGATTGCCAGTGCAAGTATTGTGAATTTATCTAATGCATCAAAAGAAAATTTATATTGTGCAAAATTAGAAATGATTGAAAGTGCAGCTAAAACTTATGCAGTAGGTTATGAATATGAACTGAATAATAGTACAACCTTTTATGATGGTTATAAAAGTCTAATAATTACAGTAAATGATTTAGTTGAAAGTGGTGCTTTATCACCAGATAAAGATGATAATGTATTAAACCCAATTAATAATGAATCAATAAATGATATGAGTATAATACTATATTTAAAGAACAATCAAGTATACGTTCATATAAATGATTCTAATAATGTTTGTTAAAATTGAATTTTTATGTTAAAATAAGAGCCTAAAAAGGAGGGTTTTATATGAAGAAATGTGTATGTCTAATTGGAAAACCAAATGTTGGTAAGTCAACTATTTTTAATAAATTAATTAAAGAGAAAAAATCGATTATTATGGATGAACCGGGAATAACAAGAGATCGAATTTATGGAGTAGTAAACTTTAATGACAAAAAGTTCTCTTTAATTGATACCGGTGGGCTTACTGATGGAAGAGAAGACTTTAACAAAGAAATTAAAATTCAAGCCGAACTAGCTATTGATGAAGCAGATTTAATTTTATTTGTGGTAGATGGAAAATATGGCCTTGATACAACGGATTTTTATATTAAAGACTTACTTAGAAGAACAAGCAAAGAAGTAATTGTTTTAGTAAATAAAATGGATAATAAAGAACGCCTAGAAAATATGTATGAATTTTATGAACTAGGATTTGATAAAGTAATACCGGTAAGTGGTGAACATAATATAGGATTTAAAGAAGTATTAGAAGAAATTACCAAAGATATTACAAATAATGAGACCAGTGATAATCATATTCCAAGATTCTCTATCATTGGTAGACCAAATGTTGGTAAATCAAGTTTAATTAATGCTTTACTAAATGAAGAACGAGCAATTGTAAGTGATATAGCAGGTACAACTCGTGATGCCATTGATACAAAGTTTACCTATGATAAAAAAGAATATATTATCGTTGATACAGCAGGTCTTCGTAAAAAAGGACGTATTTATGAAAATGTCGAAAAATATAGTTATTTAAGAAGTATTAGGGCAATCGAAGAATCGGATGTATGTGTTGTGGTAATTAATGCGGAAGAAGGAATTATTGAGCATGATAAACACATATTAGGCTATGCAATAGATGCTGGAAAAGGAATAGTCTTAGCAGTCAATAAATGGGATAAAGTAAATGATCCGGATAGTGCGATAAAAGTATGGAAGAAAAAAATAGCAAACGAATTTCAGTTTGCTCCATATATCAAAGTCGTATTCTTATCAGCTTTAACCAAAAAAAGAATACATACCCTTATGCCTGAAATATTAAGTGCATATGAAAATAACAAAAAAGAAATTAAGACAAGCTTATTAAATAATGTCATTATGGATGCGGTAAGTTTTAAAATACCTCCATCATATAAAGGCAAAAGATTAAAGATTTATTTTGTAAGTGAAACGGGTGTAAATCCCCCTAAATTTACATTTCAAGTAAATAACAAAGGATTACTACATTTCAGTTATGAAAGATATTTAGAAAATAAAATAAGAGAAAACTTTGATTTAACAGGTACACCAATTATATTACAATTTAAAAATAAAAATGAAAGAGAAGAATAATAAAAAAAGAATTAGCCAAAAACGCTAATTCTTTATTTTTACTTTTTCATCAATTCTTTTCTTATTTATAATATGATCTTCATTATAAGTAATGAGTTCATGTGTAGAAATGCCAAGTTTATGAGCAATTTCTTCAATATGATCAATGGTAATATTTTCCTCACCACGTTCAATACATGCCATATATTTTGGATTCAGTTCTAAATTTGTATAAAATTTCTCTTGAGATAAACCACTCTGATATCGATAATATTTTAAATTGATACCTACTACTTCTTTTAAATTCATCCAAACACTCCTCACACTTAATATTATTGAGAATTAATCGCAAAGTCTACCCAGCGATAACTACACAAAATTTGACAATAAAAAAATTTTGATATATTATAGTACTAGTGGAGGAGTTATGGCGAAAAGTAGTACAAATGTAAATTTTAAATTACAAAATTTACGCAAAGCCAATAATATGTCATATGAGAGTGTTGCAAAAGAAGTGGGAATTTGCAAAGCTTACTATTGGCAAATTGAAAATGGCAATAGAAGATTATATTATGATTTAGCACTAAAAATAGCAAAAGTCTTCAAATTAAAACCAGATGAGCTATTTTATGAATATTATAAATAATCAAGGAGACACCTTCTAGCATATATTATGTTAGGAGGAATTTTTATGTTGGATGATTCTCTTTTTAAAAAGATAGAAAAGAAAACAAAGGTAGATAAAAATACCATTGTTTCTTTAGCCGAAAAATTACAAAAGGGAAATATGAAAGATGAAAAAACTTTAAGTGAAGTAATTGATACATTAAGTAAAATGACCGGAAAGAAAGTAAACCCAGAATTAAAAGAAAAAATAATAAAAAAAGTAGTAAACGACGATGTACCAAAAAATGTCGATAAAATGTTTTAAAATATTTGCAAAAATCCTATATAATTTGATATAATAGCATCTAGGTGGAGTAAAAATGGAGCAAATTAATAATGTTATGGATCTTATGAATTTTTTAAATGAAATTGAAAATGGCTGGATGGATATTGACAAAAATGTGTATTTAAATACAGAAAAAGGATTTAAGAAAAAATATGTATTATCAAAACC
>JAGHGS010000099.1 GCA_017888105.1 Bacilli bacterium | reverse complement strand
GCTAGTTCAAATTCTTGCAAAAATTCTTTTTTAATCTCTGCATATTTACTCAATTCATCAATCGTCAATCCTTTTTCTTTGCGATAAAACCTTACATTTCTTGCTACTGTTTTATACATTTCGGGATTAAATTTATAATTTTTACTCATAAGTCCACCTCTCTTATTATTGTACACTTATTTTGATTATTTTAAAAGCATTATTCTATAAAAAATTTATCCATTGATACATTTAAGACAATTGATATTTTATAAAGAGTATTTAGACTCATTCCTTCTTTACCAAAAGTCGTTTCAAACCGTCTTAAAAAGTCGTTGGATACACCAATATCGGTTGCTAATTGTTCCTGAGTTATTCCTGCCATCTTTCTATATTTTCTTACATTCCTCGCTACTACTTCAATTACATTATCTCTAAAAGTAAAATCTCTTTTAAACGTCGTCATTTATTCTTCACTCTCCACTATTATTGTACTAGGTTGTGAGATTTTTTACTATGAAGTAATACTTCTTTTTTATGTTTATCTACGTTATAATTATATGATAAATTTATCATTTAGGCAATAAAAAGCATTTACTATTTGTAAATGCTATCTAGTTAAAGTTACATCTTCATTATTTAAAAAATAATCTAAATCTTGAATATCAGATAAAGTATATTGTTCTTTGGTTAAATCAGAATATCCATGATGATTCAAATAATCACTTAATTCATAAACTTCTGTATCTTCTTTTAATTTTGTCGTAAACTTCGTTTCTAAATCCAAATAGTAATAAGAATCTTTTCCTGGGTCTACTTTTATCATAGTTTGACTATTTTTTAAATCAACCAAATTATAAACATCTTCATCTTTACTATGGATAACAAGAAAATGGATGTTTTTTCTTTCATCACTATCAGTTGTAATAAGAAGATAAATCTTTCTATTAATAGTGGATGCTTGTTTTTCTACTTCGTTTATCGCAGTATCTAAATGTTGAATTCGTTTTTCTAATTTTTCTATCCTTTTAGAAAGTTCATCTACTCGTTCTTCCAATTGATCTACATTGATCGCTAGCTCATTTATTTCTTTATTTAACATATAACTAGATACACCCAGAATAATTGCAGAGGCACTAATAGTAATTAGAGAAATTCCTGCGATGATATTGGCACTTTTTTGTTTATCTAATTTAAATTTCATGTTATCTCCTCCCTTTTGCATCTTATTATACCTAGAAATTAGTTTAATTCATGACTCTTTTAAACATTCGTTCTAAATCATAAATACTAAATTTAATGATCGTTGGTCTTCCATGAGGACAATTATATGGATTATCACACATGACTAGTTCATTTAGAAGTTCTTGTTGGGCTTCATGAGAAATTCTCATATTGGCTTTGATACTCATTTTACAAGCTAAAGTAGCTGCCAAATGATCATTAAATTTAATTGGATCAAATTTATCTTTAATATCAATTACTAAATCGATAATTTTGCGAATACTTTCTTCTTCATAATCTTGTAAAATCCAAGTTGGATGAGCTTTTACAATAAAAGTGTTTACTCCAAATTCTTCTAATTCAAATCCCATATCAATAAGAATAGGTAGATTTTCTTTTAACGTTAGAAAGTCCGATGCGGATAATTCTATTGTAATTGGTATTAAAAGATAAGTCGTTGTAACTTCTTTTTTTCTTAAAGCATTTAAATAACGTTCATAATTTACTCTTTCTTGGGCAGCATGTTGATCAATTAAATAAATCCCCTCATCATTTTGAGCAATAATATAAGTTCCTAAAGCTAATCCTACGGGATATAAAACCAAAGATTTCATTTCTTTATTTACTACAAGATCATCGCCTGTTTTTAACTCCGGAGTATTTTCTTTCATTTCTATTTCAAAATTAAGTTCGGTTTGGATTGGCTCTTCTTCTTTTTTCGCCATAGAAGATACAATATCCGCAATAACACTATCTTTAATGATATTGACGCTCTCTTCTTTTAAGGCATTTGGTATTAATAGATTATTATATAAAGTATCTTTAATCGTTGTAAAAATCAAATCATATAATTCCGGCATTTTACTGATTTTTACATCTTGCTTAGTAGGATGAATATTAACATCTACTAAGGTTGGATCCGTATTAATTTTCAATACCACTACAGGATATTTGCCATCGGGTTTATAGGTATGATAAGCATCATTAATCGCTTTATTAATCTCACTATTTCGAATGACACGATCATTTACAAATGTATTTAAATCATTTCGATTGGAACGCAGTATTTCTGGTTTACAAATATAGCCATAAATATCAAAATCATTATTACTGTTTTTAAACTCTAACATTTTATTTGATACATTTAATCCATATATTTCATGAATGGTTTTAAGTAAATTATTGGAGCCACTTGTTCTTACAATTATTTTATTATTATTCGTTAAAGTAAATTTGATTTCTGGGTGAGCAAAACTTAATTTTTCAATTAAATTCACGGTATTGTAAGTCTCGGTATTCTCAGATTTTAAATACTTTAATCTTGCTGGTGTATTATAGAAAAGATTCGTAACAGTAATACTTGTTCCTACTCTTAAATCGCCACTCGTTTCTTCTAGTATTTCTCCGCCTTTTATATGAATATAAGTCGAATCGGTTCCGTCGCTTGTTTTTAGCTCTACTTCTGATACACTAGCAATAGAGGGAAGAGCTTCTCCACGAAATCCCATGGTATTAATAAAAAATAAATCATCATCTCTTAAAATCTTACTTGTTGCGTGTCTACCAAAAGCAAGATGAGCATCATCACAGTCCATACCACTCCCATTATCTG